>QNZU01000053.1 GCA_003978405.1 Sulfurospirillum sp. | reverse complement strand
ATCATCCATAAAAATATGGATATAGACTCTCAAGTCAGAGAAGTAAGAAGAGTAAAAAAGAGTGAGAGTGGGATCATAAATGAACCGATTCATCTAAAACCAAATGAAAAAATCGAAGATGCTCTACACCTTATGAGAGAGTATAAGATATCAGGGTTTCCAGTAGTTGATGAGGATGAAAAGCTTGTGGGGATTTTGACAAATAGAGATCTTAGATTTGAAAGTGATACAAGCAAACTCATAAAAGAGGTGATGACAAAAGCTCCACTAATCACAGCAAAACACGGAATATCTCTTGATGATGCAGAGGAGATTTTCAAAACAAACAAGATAGAAAAGCTCCCACTTGTAGATACGAACGGCAAACTTGCAGGTCTAATCACGATAAAAGATCTTAAAAAAAGAAAAGAGTTTCCAAACTCAAACAAAGACAGCTCAGGCAGGCTTAGATGTGGAGCAGCAATCGGTGTGGGGCAGATGGATAGAGCTAAGGCTCTAGTAGAGGCTGGAGTAGATGTATTGGTACTAGACTCTGCACATGGACACTCAAAAGGGATCATTGATACTGTAAGAATGATAAAATCAAAACTTGATGTGCAGATCATTGCAGGAAATGTGGCTACTCCTGAAGCTGTCCGTGCACTATGTGAAGCAGGAGCAGATGCAGTGAAAGTAGGAATAGGACCAGGATCAATATGTACTACAAGGATAGTAGCAGGTGTAGGAGTCCCACAAATCACAGCGATTGCAACATGTACCGATGAGGCAAACAAACACGGTGTTCCTATTATCGCCGATGGAGGTATCAAATACTCTGGAGATGTAGCAAAAGCTCTGGCGGTAGGTGCTAGTTCAGTGATGATAGGAAGTATGTTGGCAGGTACCGAAGAGTCTCCCGGAGATGTCATCATGTATCAGGGGCGACAATACAAAAGCTACCGAGGTATGGGCAGCATTGGAGCGATGCAAAAAGGGAGCAACGACAGATATTTCCAAGAGGGAACAGCGGCTGATAAGTTGGTACCAGAGGGAATCGAGGGAATGGTACCATATAGAGGAAAAATGAGTGCGGTTGTCCATCAGCTTGTAGGCGGTTTGAGAGCTTCTATGGGATATGTAGGAGCTAAAGATATACCTACATTTCAAGAAAAAGCGGAGTTTGTGCAGATCACAACAGCAGGACTCAAAGAGAGCCATGTTCACGATGTAACGATTACTAAGGAAGCTCCGAATTATCACTCTTGAGTGATAATTCTCTGATAAAATGAATTTAAATCTTGATTCAACAATAGCCTCAAGATATAACAGTCCTTCTCAAAAAATAAGAGTTCTTACTGAAAAATGGGTTAATGAGTATATTTTCTGCCCAAACTGTGGAAATAGTATTGCAGAATATGAAAACAATAGACCTGTTGCTGATTTTTATTGCTCTAACTGCAAAGAGGAGTATGAATTAAAAAGTAAAAAAGGTAATATTGGCAAAAAAATTGTTGATGGTGCATATTCAACAATGATCGATAGATTAAATAGCGACTCTAATCCAAATTTTTTCTTTTTAAACTATGATCAAAACACTCTTAATATTATTAACTTTCTAGTTATTCCAAAACATTTTTTCATACCTGAAATCATAGAAAAAAGAAATCCTTTGTCTCCAACATCAAAAAGAGCCGGTTGGATAGGCTGTAATATACTTCTTGATACTATTCCAAATAGTGGAAAAATTTTTTATATAAAAGATGGACAAGAAGAGAGTAAAGAGAAAATATTAGATATTTGGAATAAAACAATCTTTTTAAAACAAGCAACAGATCTAAGATCAAAAGGCTGGTTGATTGATACACTCAAATGTATTGATAAGCTCAATAAAAATATTTTCACTATATCTGATATCTACAAATTTGAAACATATTTAAAATCAAAACATCCAAAAAATAACAATATCCAAGCTAAAATCAGACAACAACTACAAATTCTCAGAGACAAAGGCTATTTGGAGTTTAAAGGTAACGGAATTTACAAATTGACTTAAGGGCAACCTCAAAAATTCTGATTGTTTAAAATACTATTAGAAAATAGATGATTATTCTAACTCTTTTAATGTAATTACATTTTCAATTTTGATTCTATTCTCCTCAACCAATTTAGTAAGAGCTTTTTTATAAAGCTTCTTACTGATTTGAACTCTCTTTTTTATCAACTCTGCATCACTTTTATAGTTTAGCTCTATTTTTCCGTTATTGTTTTTTAACAGTTCAATAATCTTTTCACAAGCCATATCCAATGATTTGGTACCAATTGGCAAAAGAGAGAGGTCAATCTTATTGTCATCTCTTACCTTTTTTATATAAGCTCTTCTCTCCTCTCCCAAAGTTAGCTCTTCAAATATCTCGTTTTCATATATCATACCGGTATAACTTTGGTCAATCAATACCTTGTAACCCATTGGTGTTTTAGCAAAGATGATGATATCTACCTCTTGATTTTTGTAATACTTCGGATTTTTCTTTAGAAACTTCTCTATCTTTTGTGATGCATAAAGACGGTTTGTTTGATGATCTAAATCCAGATAGAAGAGTGAATAGTCCCCTACTCTAAGAGATTTTTGCTCTTTTTTGGGAACAAACAGATCTTTTGGCAATCCCCAATCCAAAAAAATACCAAACTTATCTACACTTACCACTTTTAGATATGCAAACTCATTCAATAACAGTTTTGGCTTTAGTGTAGTAGCCACAACTCTATCCAAAGAGTCTGTATATAAAAACACATCAATTTCATCACCTATTTGCATAGATGGCTTGACATAAATGTTGGGTAACAAAACTTCATCCTCATCTTCAGCTTTTAGATACAATCCGTTTTGAGTTTGGCGATTTACTTCAAGAGTGTTATAAACACCCAATCTTAGGTGTTTCTCAAGCATCTATCAAACCTTTGAAAGATTTTTGCAAGAGTTTAGAGCTGTTTGGACAACTGGCAACTTCATAAAAACTATACCCCTGCTCTTTGGCAAAATTTCTATACTCCATATCAAGTTCAAAAACAGTCTCAGAGTTATCAAGAGTAAAAGAGATTGGTACTATTAGAGCCTTTTTATTTTCAAGACTCTTAAGTTTTGTCTCCAAAGAAGGCTCAAGCCACTTTACTGGTCCTAATTTTGACTGATAAGCAAGATGGTAACTTGCAAACTCCAACCCCTCATCATTTAGCATACTTCTTAAAATCCTCACATGATCTTCTACTTCTTCCTGATAAGGATCTCCGCTATCTACTATACTTTGTGGAAGAGAGTGAGCCGAGAAGATAAGATTTATATCTTTTGGATCTTGGGATAACCTCTCTTTAATAGTCTCAATCACAGCAAGATTATAATCTCTGTCTTTATAGTAAGGCTTGATGGTTTTGATTTTTGGAGAAAATCCAAGCTCACTTACAGCTTGATAAAAATCATCCAGTGATGATTTGACAGTAGTTGTGGAGTAGTGAGGATAGAGTGGAAACAAAACTATCTCTTTTATATTTTTATCTTTTAGATCAGCTAAAACCTCTTTAGCAAAGGGTTGGGTATATCTCATAATTGATCTTATCACATCATCCGGGAAGCTCTCGTTCATAATTTTGTGCAAATTGTCTGTGTGTTTAAGAAGAGGTGAGAGCGATCCTATTTTTTTATAGTTATCTTTTGCACTTTTTGCTCTTGTTCGAGTAATTATAAATGATATAAAACTTCTTAGGAATCTATTTTTTACCCTGATAATGTTTGGGTCATTAAACATATTTTTCAAAAAAGTCTCAACATCATCAAGATTTCTTGGTGCCCCCATATTTAGAAAAAGTATTGCTCTCAATTTGACTCATGCTCCAAATAAATTAAAAATCCCTTCTCATCTTCTAAAAGATCAATTTTCCCACCGTGAGCTCTGATAATTTCAAGACTAAGAGATAGTCCCAAACCATGCCCTTTTGTTTTTGTAGTCTTAAACGGTTCATAAAGTATATTTTTATCCAAGATTGCTACACCGCTATCAATAACTTTGATCACATCAAATTGCTTATCTTTATGATTTGAAAACTCTACCACACCACTCTCATTATGATCCTCTTCAATAGCATCTATCGCATTGTAAAGAAAATTTTGCATCACTATCGAAAGTGTATCCAAATCACCATAAATAAAATCATCACTAAAATTGATCTTTAAATCTATATCTTTTGTAAAACTGTAATTCTCATAAGCCTCTTCTATCTCATCTTTGAGCAGAGAGAGTTCTATTTTCTCTTTTGATATCTTGACCCCTTTGGTAAATAAAAGTGTCGATTTGATGATTCTCTCTACTCTAAAGATAGCTTTTTTCATCTCCAGTACTATAGGTTTGTATTGAATTGGTATCTTATTTAATAGTGTTGAAGACAAAATAGAGATTGAACCGATCGGATTTCGTATCTCATGAGCTAAATGTGCAGCAACCTGTCCCATGGAAGCCAATCTTTCTGCTCTCTTTTGTTCAGTTATATCGGTAGCGGAGATCATCATCTTGCTATCATTTTGGGTGATATTTACAAGATATATTTTTCCCATAAACTCTATTTCGCTACTGCTTTTGCTTCGATCAATATCTGCCAAAATTCTGACAATCTGCTTCGCCATTGAATTTTGTAAAAAGACTTCACCGCTTAACTCAATCACCCAAATAGCATGAGGCAAAGATTCGATAATCTGCTCAATTGTATCCTGCAAAGCATCGTATGAAGCCCTAAGAGCTTTATACTCATCTTCAACCGCATAAGTTTGAGTGATCAAAGTATCAAGAGTGCTTATAATCTTCTCTTTATCCTTTAAATCCAAACTATTTAATAACTCTTTATCTATCAAAGCAAAAGCCTTTTGAAATCTTCAAGATCAAACAATAAAAGTTTGTCATTTTTTAGACGAATTAACTCATTGCTAAATCCGTTTTTTGAAAAGAGTGCAAAAGTATCAACTTTAATATCCGCTTTAAAAGCTACTTTTTGCAGTTTGTTGAGTGTATTTTTGCTGATTTTATGATTTTTATATTTACATTCACCTACTATTGTAGTACCATCATCCAATCTTACCAACAAATCTATCTCCACATCTTTATCCCAATATGCACCACTTTCAACTACCCTGCCCTTATATATACTATTTAATAGAGAATTACTAATCTCTTCAAAAAATAGACTGATAAAATAATCAAGATTATCTTCTATCTGCTTTATGACTTCATTATACTCACCATTGGCTAAAAGATGACGATTTGGATAGATAAATGTAAACCAAAATCGATAAAACTCTTTAGAAAATCTCATCTTATCTTCAATCTTGTATCCTCTTAACTCTTTTTTTAAAGGTTGATTAGCAATTTTGATGATCGGTTTTTCTCTAGAGGACTCTGTAAAAAGTATATTGTATTTAAATAGGTAGGAATAGGCCACTTTTCCTCTGACATGAGAGAGATCTTTATAAATAGAGTAGTGTTTTCTGGTACCAATTGCCAAACGGTATAATAAAGTTTGTATATCACTGTTTAAAGACTCATCATCTGTAAAATCAAACTCTTTTTTTAGATCATCATACATATATACTATATTGTACTTGATATTATCGAGTAAATTATCGTATCTTTTTAATTGATCTAAATCAAAATAACTATCAAAAACTGCAAAATAATCAATTAGCTCTTTTATATCCAAGAAAGGGAGATGTTTGTAAAAACTCTTAAATCTATCAGTTTTCAAAATTGACAATACTCTTTTTTAGAGAAGATTATAACACAAAGGAGTAAAAAAGTGGTGGGTCCACCAGGATTCGAACCTGGGACCACTCGGTTATGAGCCGAGTGCTCTAACCAACTGAGCTATAGACCCAATTTTTAAGAAAGAAAATAGTATCCAAAAGACACTTAAATAGAATTTTAAAAAACAAATTAAAATAAAAACTTTAGTTTTTTTCGTCAAATTACCCCAAAATTTGCAAAAAATGTGCAGTTTTTTCACTTTTACTAAGGAATTTTTTGTTTACATAGCGATTTACTCTTGACTTTTTTTGTAAATTTAACTAAACTTAATCTTGTTTAGATAAAATAATTGTCATAAATTTAAGTTTAAGTCAAATTTAGAGGTAAAAATATGATTTTAATTAACATTTCTGAAGATAGGTCAGAAAATCTTCCGGAGTTTTTAACAGTTTCTCCGTTATCAAAAAATTGCGGTGCGGTAATGGCTGATTCGATCTTTGTGTACAGAAGATTGATAAATCAAAAGAAAATTAAGCTTAATTTTTAATTTAAGGAGTAGAAGATATGAAAAAATTTCAACTAATGATGTTGAGTGTAGTGACGGCGGCTGTGCTAGTAGGTTGTGGAAGTAGTAATAACGGTAGTAATTCTGTTGTTAAAAGTAGTAAAAGTGATGCAAGTAAAATCACTTTAGATAAAAAACTTAAAGATTTCCAAGTTAAATTAGTAAATAAAGAAAAAGAGAGCGAGGGATGTAGTGTTACAAATACATGCGATGCTTCTCAAGAAGAAATAGATGCACTTAGAATAAAAATAGATGCACTTCAACAAGAACTTGATGAGAGAAAAGCTGCTGCTGAAGCTGCAAAAAGCAATCTTAATAATATGCAAAGTTGTGACGATTGTCTAAAACTAAAAAATACAGAGCTTAAAAAGTTAGTTGTATATTATAGTAATCTTAGTGATCCTGAGATAAGCAAACTTCTTGCAAGCAATGATGATAGTATATCTTCATTGATAGAGAATATCAGAGATCAATATACAGATTATAATGCGACTAAAGTAGCTGTTGACAAAGAGACTAAAGCATTAGATGACAAAGTAGCAGACTGGAATAATAAAACAGAAGCTGAGAAAGAGGCTTTCAGATCTATAGCTGAAGATATGCTAGCAGATAGAAACAGTGCTTATGAGGATTTAAAAGAAACTCTTGATGATGCTAAAGCATACAAAAAGTCTCTTGAAGAGGATAGAGATGCTAAGAAAAAAGTCTTAGATGCCTTAGTTCAAAGCTCTAAAGATGCTGCTGAAGCTGCAACTAAAATTGCTGAGATTCAAAAACAACTTAAAGAGGTTAAAAAGAAAATTGTTGATGATATCGCAAACAACAAGAGTACAGATGCAGACATCAAAGAGTGTCAAAGACTTAATAAAGAGCTAGAGAAATATGAGGAAGCACAAGATAGAAATGTAACAATTAGTGAAATTCTTGATGCTAGAGAAGAGTATGATGAAGTAGTCGCTGAGATCGAAAGATGTGATACTAAAATTAATGAGTTAGAGCCTAAAGTTACTGCGGCTAGAGATATAGTTTTAGATTATGAAGCAAAAATGAAAAACAAAGATTACGATCAAATCATCTTAGCTGAAGATAAAGCAAAAAGAGAAAAAGCTGCTGCTGATCTTGCAAAAGCAAAAGAGCAAAAAGAATTAGCTGACAAACTTGATGCGATTCTTAATCCACCAAAAACTACAGGAGCTACTGGAGCTGCTGGAGCTGGTAAATAAATATTATAATGTAGGTTTTTAACCTACATTATATCTATAAAACTAATAAACTCTTTCTAACACAGTTAAATGAACCCTCTGATAAACCGAACAACTTAACCAACCCAAAACCACAATTTATATAAAATACTGTGCTAAATACTAAAGATTGATAAACTAGTTCTCAAAGAAAGTTATAATGCAACCAAACTTCTTCAAAAAAAATTATACAATGCAATACCAAGATGTCAAAAAGAGTATAAAATTTCAAAATGAGATGAAAGAGATTATTCCTTTTTATAAACTTGAATCTGTAACTTATCTATGAAGGTGTCTTAAAAACCAGAAGTAAGTAAAAAGGAGGGAGACTACCAACACATGCAAAGATACTCATTTAGGAATTTTCTTGACAATAAAGAAGAAGATACGATTCCCGTTGAGACAACTATATGTAGATTGAGATTTAAACTACTCTCCATAATCTTTGAAGAGATTAAAATAATGATGAAAAAGAAAAAAGATACTAAGGGAGAACTATATAAAAATGAAAGATCTTGTTTTTTAAATTCTATAGTCTTTGAAATTGGAGGGATTTTTTTGGTTTTTCAGATGGCTCAATATAAAAAGGGGTGAAAATAAACCCCTTTTTTTAATATCAAATTATTATTTATGGCAAAACCACCAATCAAAGCACTCATGATTTTTGACTCTCTCTTTTGCAGTTTTTTCATCAGTCGCAGGTGGAATGATTAGATGATCTCCTATGAGTTCATTTTCAGGCCAGTTTGCAGGTGTAGCTACACCCTCTTTGTCACTTGTTTGTAAAGCTTTTACAGCTCTTATGATCTCAGGAATATTTCTTCCTATCTCTTGAGGATAGTAAAGAATCGTTCTAATCACCCCTTCGGGA
>QNZU01000026.1 GCA_003978405.1 Sulfurospirillum sp. | reverse complement strand
CTGATATCTATAAAATAGGCATCTTTTGGTACCACATAATTTGGTGTTAACTCTATATTCCCGAATTCGCCCCGGGGATACTCCTTTTGAGCATCATTAGTTACCTTGATGGTATATTTGTATGTATGGTTTTTTGCCAAGTTTGTATCTTTATAGCTTCTTTCATTTATATCAGCTGTGTGGATCAACTCTCCATCTCTGAATATCTTATATCCTGTCTCTTCTCCTGAACTTGTGTGCTCCCAATTTAGAGTAACTGAATTTGCACTTACATTACTGAAGCTTAAGTTTTTTATCTCTTCGGTAAAGATATGAAATTTATATACTTTTTCACCATGATTGATCTCAAAATTGCTTCCCACATTTCCTTTTATTTTCATATAGTATGTATCTTTGTCGATTGTTTTTAAAATATCAATCTTGGATGGGTCGTAGCTGATTTTGGAGCTTGTTTGCATACAACTCTCAGGTTTGAAGTAGAGTGTTACATTATCGTTCTTTGCAAGATAGTATGTTTTGTCAGTTGAAGTTAGTGTGATGAGTGGATATTTTAGGGTTTTGGTTTTAAAATTCCATGAGATTGTTTTATTTTCCCCTCCCTCACTATAATTAAAAACAGCACTATATTTTGCACCCCAATCAAATCTATCTTTTGAGATGAAAGCAAATTGACCCTCTTTTAGATGATCTATTTGTTTGGAATTAATTAGATTTCCTTGTGCATCTTTTAATTTAAAACTTTTTAGAGTGATAGTTTGTGATTTTGATGGGTTAAACTGTATAGAGATTGGATTTGAGCTACTACCACCTGGACTACACTCTGGAAGGGGTGCCGGAGATTCATTATTGAAAAATGCAGGTTGAGCATTGTCATAATTTTTTGGTGGCCAAATCACTATTTTTGGATTTTTAGCTTGAATATCATTGTAATATTCAGGTCGTTTGGTAGCCATATCATATGTAAAAAATTTACCACTCACCCCAGCACCCAGTCGATTAACTTCAAATGATAGAAAATTCATTCTGTGGTATATTGCTTGAAACAAAGAGTCCATCGATGAGCTTAGATCACTGTTACCTGCACTGATATTTTCATTGATAGCTGTGAAATTATAGTTTATATGATCTAATCTATCTCCTTGACTATGACCTGTGTAGTGGGAGTTATTTTGATTTGTCTCATAGTGGGAGAAAACATTATCTTCATTCATATAGTCGCTGTGGCTTTGTGCAGCTTTGCCCAAATCTTCATCAGCGATTACATCAATCATCCCTGTACTTTGGCGAAATTGGTTTAGGTAGTTTGTGGCTTTACTAGTATATGAAGCAAAAACCGATTGTGAAATTAAAATAGTCAAAAAAACACTTCTTTTTAAATACATATTCTATCCTCTTTATTTTTTTGGGTTATTTTATCATATTTTTTGCAAACCAAACATCAACTACTCTTTTATAAATATCTTTATAGAGTTCTAATTTTTTGTAATTTGCTCTTTTTTGTTTAAAATATTGTCCAAGAAGATATCTTTGTTCAAGATTGTTCAAACGAAACTCAACACATATTGATGCAAGATCAAAATATATATCATTTATAGATGAATACTCAAAATCTATAAGATAGACTCTGTTTTTTGCAAAGATGATATTTTTATAGTTCAAGTCACTATGAACAACAGCCATGTTTTTTGGGAATTTATTTAAATATTTTAGAAGATGATAATCTTTTTGTTTTAATAGTTTTTTAAGATTGACTCTTTTAGCTTTAGAAGTAATTTTGTGAAATTTTTTGAGTAGAATTATGATTTGTCTGATATCTTCTCTTCTTAACTTTTGCTTGTGAGAACCTTCGATAAACTGCATGATTAAAAACTCTTTATCTTTGGCTAAAATTTTCGGAGCTATCTTAAACAGTGATGCTTTTTGTTGAATCGAGGCACTATATTTATGATCTGTTTTAGTATTTAAGAGTTTTTTCACTACATATTGATGATTGTCTTCTTGGGATATAAATATCTCATTACATATGCCTTGATGGGAGTATTTTGATAAATTATGAAGATATTTTTTATGCATAGTTAATTCTATCAATAAAGACTAAAAATATATTCAAATATGTCGATATCAATGTAATTATTTACATTTTGAAAGGTAGTGATGTTTGTTTTTGGAAAGAGTCGCAAAAGTATTGAAGATATTATAACTCTTTTAGAAGATATTGAAGCATCTTTAAAAGATGAAAAAAACAGATCTATCAATCAAAATGATATCGACTCGATAAAGAGTGAAGATATAAAAAAGGTTTACAATAAAATATACAATATTTTTCACTTGCTTCAAAAAAGAAATGAAGATGACAAAAGTTTACAAAATTGCGTAGAAAACTTTACCAAGGCTATTTTGAACGGCAATTTGGGAACAACAATACAAAACAGACAATCAAATAAAACAAACAGCTCTTTGATAGAGATTTTAAATCAATTCTCACAAAAATTAAAAGATGATACAAAGCTTATAAACAACATACTAAAAGAGTACTCAAACGGTATATATAAAAACTCACTTGATGAGAATATCTTTAAAAGTGGTGAGTTAAAAGAGTTGGTAACCTTACTCAATCAATTAAACAAAACCATAAGCCATGTTTTTAAAGATTTTGCCAAACACTCTTTGAGATTGGAAGATAGTTCGGAGCTTTTAGCAAATAAAATATATGATATTTTGGAGTATTACGGCTATCAATCTCAGGTGATCCAAAACCTCACACAAAAGATCGAGCATTTAGAACAACACAGTATTTCAAACAGACAGCTCTCAGACAGTATGAAGTCATTAAGTCAAAAAGTAAAAAATTCAACAACTCAGGGTTTATCATACTCAAACAAAACAGTCCAGGCAATGGATGAGATCAATGATGTTACAAATGAGATAAACGACTCTATTGAAATTATCGAACAGATAGCATTTCAGACAAATATCCTTTCACTAAATGCAGCAGTTGAAGCAGCAACTGCTGGAGAGGCAGGTAAAGGATTTGCCGTTGTTGCAAGTGAAGTTAGAAATCTGGCTTCAAGAAGTGCCGAGGCAGCAAAAACGATCAAAGAGTTGGTTGAAAGAGCTACACAAAAAACCGGTGAAGGAAAAGAGATTTCCCATCAGATGATTAACGGTTTTCATACACTTACAGATGATATAGATGAGACTATCAATCTCATTGAAAAGAGTAGCAAACTTACCAATTCTCAATCAGATGGTTTGACCAAATTCAAATCAATAATCCATGAGCTTGAAGAAAGATCAAATCAATTTATCGATACTGCACACAGTGCCAATCAACTAAGTGTCGATATCGGTGAGATATCAAAGAAGTTGAAAGAATCTGCCACTCAAGTGGAGTTTATCGGCAAGGATAAGATTTTGGAAAAAAGCAGAAATGATAAAGAGGCAGAGAGTTATGTTTAGTAATGACAATTTAAATCAAGAGACAATGCAAGAGAGTGTTGATTATATGACTAAAAGTCATCTAAGAAATGTTATGCAGTTGGCTATCTTTAAAAGTGGAGAGAATATTTATGCGATAAACATATCAAAGATTCAAGCTTTTTTAATCAAAGAGAATGTGGAGATTTTAAAACCACCGGCAGGGAATGATTATATTATTGGGCTTATCAATATCCAAGATGAGATTGTTTCTATTGTCGATTTTGCCAAATGGATTGGTGTTGATGTCGATGAAAAGAATCAAAAAATCATCATAGTATGCAACTATAACCAAAACAAGATAGGCATTATGGTCGATGAGATTATCAAGATAGATGAGAAAAGCAGTGATGAACTTCGTGTCCCAATCAGTTCAGATCCAAAAATATCTTATGTTGTTGATGTTGAATTGGAAGATAAACTAAAAAAAATGTGTATAGTATTTGATGCCGAAAAACTCCTCTATGAAGTAAATATCGGAACAAAAAGCTCCAAAAGCACAATTTATGACATAGCTTCATTTGATGTTACTCCTTCCCAAAAAATAGAGGTTGAGAGTTCCAAGCTTGTGCTTGTCGCAGAGGATAGTCAGATAGTGATTAAAAAACTGGATGAATTTTTATCAAAACTGGGTCTTAATCATGAGATATACGAAAATGGAGAGGAGCTTTTAAAAAGAGTAAAGAGTCTTGATCCTAACGAGATAGGATTGGTAATTACTGATATTGAGATGCCAATTCGCAACGGCTATCAAGTGATTAAATATATCAAACAAGAGAGCATTTACGGAAATGTTCCTATCTTGGCACTTACAAGTATGACAAACCAAGGTGTCAAAGACAAAGTGATAGAGCTTGGGGCATTGGATCTGGTAAATAAATCGGATTTGCAGGTATTGCACAACTATATTAAAGAAATTTTAGAAGGAGAGTTGGTATGAGTATTAAAAGACAAAGCATTTTAATGGGAGCAATTATTTTCGTTTCATTTATGGCATTGCAGTTTTTTACAAACAGTGTAAATTCAAATTTAGTTAAAGAGTTAATTGAAGTTAAAGATATAACAAAGCAATCGGTACTATTTTCAAAAAACGGACAAAATTTAAGTAAAGATGAGTTTCTTTTAAAAAACAAAGAGCTTGAGAAGAATATCCAAAAAAGAGTAGATAATCTGATAAAAAAGTTAGACGGCAACACTATGCTTTATATTATTTTGGTTGTCAATATATTTATCAATCTGATTTTGCACCTGTTTTCCAATAGAATTGTATATAATATTGAGCAGTTAAAATCCGGGATAGACTCCTTTTTTGCATATCTAAAGAGAGAGAAGAGTTCAGTTGAGCCTATCAAGGTAAAAGGCAATGATGAATTTTATGAGATGTCAAAAGAGATCAATTCCCAGGTATCAAGGATTGAAAAAGAGTTAATTCAAGATGAAGAGTGTGTCGAGGAGTTTGCAACTGTTGTAAACATAAGCAGTAGCGGTGATTTTTCAAAAAGGGTTACTAAAGAGGCTGCAAACACTCAAATCAACCAGCTAAAAAAAAGCTTCAATACTCTGCTTACACAGATACAAGAGAGTGTTCATCAAGTTGTTCACGCTTTGGATTCTTATCAAAAACAAGATTTTTCTAAAACTATCGATATGAACTGCAGTGGAGAGTTTAAAGCATTGATAGATGGAGTAAACTCTCTTGGAAAAGAGTTGAAATTTACTCATAACAAGATTGAAAATTCATTAAAATCCAAAAGTGAACTTCTCAACAAATCTGCTAAAATACTCGATTCAAAGATGAGAAATCTCTATCAGTTTACACAAAAAGAGAATCAAAACTCCAAAATCGTTTCTGAGCAGATATCAAATGTCAGCAAAAAAGTGGAGCATACTACAAAAAATGCAGCAAAGATGGATCAAAATGCACTCGAATCTATGAAAATGTCAAAGTATGGTGAAGAGTTGGCAAAAGAGACCTATAAAGCAATGGAAGAGATCGGAAGATCAACTCAACAGATCAGCGAAGCTATTTTAGAGATCGATGCTATTGCATTTCAGACAAATATCCTTTCACTAAATGCGGCAGTTGAAGCAGCAACAGCCGGAGAGTCCGGAAAAGGTTTTGCCGTTGTTGCCCAAGAGGTTAGAAATCTTGCCTCAAAGAGTGCAGAAGCTGCAAGACTGATAAAAGAGTTGGTTGAAAATACACAGATCAAGGCTGATAACGGTATGAAAATCTCAAACAATATGCAAAAAAGTTTCAGTGATGTGAGTCAAAAGATTGAAGATACTTATAAACTTGTAAAAAGTGTTGCCAGTGAGTCAACAAGTGAGAGAGAGATGATAGCCAATGTAGAATCTTTAGTCAAAGAGATGGAGAGTATCTCAACGGACAATACAAAAATCGCCCAGTCCACAGGTAAGATTTCAACTGATATTTTAAATATCGCAAAAGAGTTAAAAGAGGAAGTCGAACCGACAAAAGAGAAAGCCAAGGTATAGATATGTCTTCTGAAATTAGAGATTTTTTTATGGAGGAGGCTGAAGAGCTTTTTGATAATCTTCACTCCATACTGTTAAAAAACGAAGAGGCAGGGGATATTTCAGATGAGGAGTTAGACTCTTTATTTAGAGATGTCCATACTCTAAAGGGGGGTGCTGGTTCTGTAGAGCTTACAAAATTTTCCGCTTACACCCACCACTTAGAGACATTTATGGATATGTTAAGAAATCATGAACTTGAGCTAAACAGTGAGATTATAGAGTTTTTGATTGAAGGTGTTGGGAGTATGCAAGATCTTCTTCAAGAAGAGTATGAAGAGAGTCTTGATGAGGATAGTTACAAGCATCAACTTCAGACACTGTTGCAAGATATCGAAAAAATCAAAAACAATCAAGCCACTTCACAAAGCAGTGAGACTCAAGATATAGAAGCTGATGATTCCATGAATGAGAGCATTGCTCAAATGATGGATCTTTTTAGTGAGCTAGTAGGATTGATTGAGATTATTGAAGACTCCGATCAGATAAGTAAAGATGATCTTGATTCTCTCTTTAGAGCAGTCCATACAATCAAAGGTTCATCACTCTTTTTAAATCTCCACTATCTGCCTAAATATCTACATGAGGTAGAGTCAACTCTGGATAAGGTCAGAAACGGTGAATTGGAGTATAGCAAAGAGTTTAATGAATTTCTCTCTGAAGTGGCACAAAGATCAGAGCAGATTTTGGATGAAGAGTTGAGTGGGAAAATTGATGATGTGGAGTTTGAAAAAGATTTTAAAAACCTAAAGCAGAAACTAGGTGAATTTTCAAATGGTGATGGTAGTGGTACCAATGATGAGGTACCGGCATTTGAACTCTTTGATGAAGAGCCGCAGAAGAAGGAAATTTTGGCATTTGAACTCTTTGATGATGAGCCAAAAAAAGACGAAATTCCAGCATTTGAACTATTTGACGAAGAGCCAGCGAAAAAGGAGGTTTTGGCATTTGAGCTTTTTGATGATGAGCCAATAGAGCCCAAAAAAGAGACAAATCAAAAAGCTGACAAAGATAATACTGCTTCAAAAAAGCCCGTAAAAAAAGTTGCCGACAAAAAAGCAAAATCTGCAACTAAACCAAGCTCATCATCGATAAGGGTAAATCTTGAGAAGATCGATTCATTGATGAATCATGTAGGTGATTTGGTTATCACAAAAAGTATGCTTTTTCAGTTTGTAAACACTATTGATGATACTCAAATGGCAAAAGATATATATGAGAGATTGGTCGATCTTGATAGAAACATAAGAGAGTTGCAAGAGTCTGTTATGAGTGTGAGAATGGTACCAATGGAGAGTGTCTATCAAAGATTGCCAAAAATGGTTCGGGATTTGGCAAAAAAATTGGGCAAAAAGGTCAAATTTGAGCATCTTGGAGACAGTGTTGAGATTGATAAAATGATGGTTGAGGGATTGATGGACCCTTTGACACACATCATAAGAAACTCGATGGATCACGGTATCGAAAAACCTGAAGAGAGATTAAAAAAAGGCAAACCAGAAACTGGAAAGTTGATAATTTCTGCTGAGCAGGAGAGCGGAAATATCATCATATCCATTAAAGATGACGGAGCAGGTATCAATGTTGAAAGAGTCGTAGAAAAAGCTTTGGAAAACGGTGTGATAAATGAAGATGAGCTAAACAGAATGAGTGAAAATGATAAAGTGATGTTAGTCTTTCAGCCGGGTCTTTCAACTGCAAAAGAGGTTACAGATGTCTCAGGTAGAGGTGTAGGTATGGATGTTGTAATGAACAATATCAACTCTCTTGGAGGATTTATCAAAGCAGATACTACCAAAGATCGTGGTACTGAATTTAAAATTATCTTACCTTTGACTCTGGCTATTTTGGATGGATTAAATATTACATTGGGTGATAAAAAGTTGATCCTGCCTCTAAATGTGATAGTAGAGTCTTTGCAGCCTAAACCGTTCATGATCAAGCATGTAGGCGAGAATAAAAAAGAGATTCTTATGTTAAGGCAGGAGTTTATCCCAATCATTAGGCTTAGTAAAGTTTTTGGAATAGAGCAAAAATATAAGAGACTTGAAGAGGGAATGCTTATTGTTGTAAATTATTCAAATACCAAAGTTGCACTTTTTGTGGATGATTTTTTAAATCAGGAGCAGATAGTTGTCAAATCTCTGGAAAAAAATTATAAAAAGATCAACGGTATAGGAGCTACTACAATCAGGGGTGACGGAAGTATCGGTCTGATTTTGGATGTTGCGGGGATTGTTGAAATGAATAAAAATGTGAAGGCATAAAGATGGAATATGTGATTTTTGAATTAAATAACGAAAACTATGCTGTTGCACTGGGTAAAATAAAAGAGATTCTGGTCTATTCGCAAGTGATTATAACAGAACTCTTTTCAGAAGAGATATGGGTTAAAGGGCTTGTAAATTTAAGAGGTGAAGTAATACCTATCTTTGATCTTCGTCTTTTATTTGGTATCGAAAATGCAAAATTTAGCGAAAATACCGTTATTATCGTGGTAAAAACATCTGAGGATAAACTAATCGGCTTAATTGTCGATAATATAAAATCGATTTTGGAGTTAAACCAAAACAACCTCTCACCGGTTCCTGAGATTGGTGTAAGTATAGATCCAAGATATATAGAAGGGTTGATAAAACTAAGCAATAATCAAATGACAACGGTACTAAATATCGATGCGGTACTAAAATTAGAAGAGATGATAGAGGAGTAAAAATGAAGAT
>QNZU01000088.1 GCA_003978405.1 Sulfurospirillum sp. | reverse complement strand
TGACTTTTTCTTTGAGACGGTGGCAAAAATGATAGTAGTTTTGCTTCTAATACTCTTGGATTGTCTCCTGCTTGAATAGACATAATCCCCTCGATAATCAGTGTCTTTAAAAGAGTCTCCTCACTGCTTCTTATTCCAAGTATATTTTCAACTGGACCTCCAATAATATTTCCCAACATCGCTCCATACATTGTTGTTAGCAATGCAACAGCCATAGCCGGACCAATAGCCGCAGGATCAGCCATATTTAAAAGCATTGCCACAAGACCAATTAGGGTTCCAATCATTCCCATAGCTCCCGCAAATCCAGCTAATTGTCCAAAAAGAGATTGGTTTGAAGTGTGTCTTGATTGCATCTGTTCAAGATCGATCTCTAAAAGATCTCGTATGATATCAGGCTCATTGCCGTCTATTGCCATACTAAGACCCTTTTTTAAAAATTCATTCTCTTCATTCGCAACATCCCCCTCTAATGCCAAAATTCCATCTTTTCTGGCTTTTGTAGAGAACTCTACAAGTTTTTCGATCATAGCAGTCGGCTCAAATGGAGGAGGTTTAATAGCAACCATAAAAATCTTCCCAAAGCTTTTGATCTGCTCCATTTTAAAGCCTATCATCAAAGTTCCAATCGTTCCGCCAAATACGATCAATATTGATGGAATATCAATATATGGACCAATACCAACACCCATTAGCATTGCACCAAAAAGAAGTGCTAGAGTTAGAACCAGACCGATTACACTACCTAAATCCATAAGATTTTTTTCCTTAAATATTTGTTTTGTTAAACGAATATCGGTAAAATTGATAATTAATTTAATAATTTTAATTTTTTTATAGATATTTTGATAAGAAAATCTCTATATTTGACGATAGTATAGATACTAAGAAATTTGGATTTAAGGAAAGAGATTGTGAAAAAAGATAATTCAGTCATCATTTTAGCTGCTGGTAAAGGGACAAGGATGAAATCATCCTTGCCAAAAGTGCTACATAAGATTAGTGGTTTTGAGATGCTATATTTCTCTATCAAAGAGGCGAAAAAACTTAGCGATGATATTACGGTGGTACTATATCATCAAGCAGATTTGATCAAAGATAGGATGATAGAGTATTTTGATGATATCAATTTTGTGATTCAAGATCATGAAAATTATCCTGGTACCGGTGGAGCTGTTATGAATATCAAAACAAAACATGACAAAGTATTGGTGTTAAACGGAGACATGCCTTTGATTGAAGCTGAAGAGCTTGAGAAGTTTTTTCAGATAGATAGTGATATTGTGATGAGCGTGATTGAGCTTGAAGACTCTAGTGGATATGGAAGGGTTTTGATAAAAGATAAAGAGGTTCAAAAAATTATTGAAGAGAAAGATGCCTCTTTAGAAGAGAAACAGATAAAAACAGTCAATGCCGGAATCTATCTATTTTCAAACAGTGTTTTAGATAAGTATCTTCCAAAATTGAGCAATGACAATGCCCAGGGTGAGTACTATCTGACTGATGTGGTAGAACTTGCAAAAAATGATGGCTATAAAATAGCTCCTCTTTTTGTCAAAGAGGAGAATTTCAAGGGTGTTAACTCAAAACTTGATCTCTCAAGTGCTGAAGAGATTATGCAAAGAAGAATAAAAGAGAGATTTATGAAAGAGGGGGTGATTTTTAGACTTCCTGATACTACATATATCGATGCAGATGTGGTTATTGAGGGTGAGAGTATCATAGAAAATGGTGTAACTCTTCTAAAGGGGTGTAAAATCATAGATAGTCATATCAAGGCAAACTCTGTCATAGAAGATAGTCAAATCATCTCTTCAAGTATCGGACCGCTTGCAAGAGTCAGACCTGGATCTAAACTTTACAAAACACACATAGGTAACTTTGTAGAGGTAAAAAAATCAAATCTTACGGGTGTAAAAGCGGGACACTTAAGTTATCTAGGAGATAGTGAAATTGATGAGGGGACAAATATAGGAGCTGGTACCATTACCTGTAACTATGATGGAAAAAGAAAATATAAGACAAAAATCGGTAAAAATGTATTTATAGGAAGTGATACCCAGATAGTGGCTCCTGTTACAATTGATGATAATGTAATGGTGGCAGCTGGAACAACAGTAAACAAAGATGTCAAAAAGGGATCTTTAGCCATATCAAGAGTCGATCTTAAGATGGTTGAGGGCTTTTTTGAGAAGTTTTTCAAGGAGTAGTAATGCAAAATTTGCTTGAGGGAAAAAATATAGTTATAGGGGTAAGTGGAAGTATATCTATATATAAATCCCTTGAGCTGATTCGACTCTTTATAAAAAGTGGTGCAAAAGTGAGGGTGGTAATGAGTGAGAGTGCAAAGGAGTTTATAACTCCTCTTACTTTTGAATCACTCACAAGAAAGAAGGTTTTGCACAAAGAGAGTGAATCGTGGGCAGATGATAACAACCATATAGACCTTGGCAAATGGGCAGATCTTGTTGTGATAGCACCCGCAACTGCAAATACGATAAATAAAATCAGCAATGGTATTGCCGATAATCTTCTTTTGAGTCTTGTTTTGGCATACAAAAAGCAGAAAATCATTGCACCTGCAGCTAATACCAATATGTATAAAAATCCACTGACCCAAACTTCACTCAAAATGCTAAAACTTACAAATTTTGATATTGTTAATCCTCAAAATAAGATGTTAGCATGTGGCGATGTGGGAGATGGAGCCTTGGCTGAAGTGGAAGATATATTTTATGCGAGTGCAAAAGCTCTTTTAAAAGATGAGTACTGGAGCAACAGAAGAGTGGTAGTTAGTGGTGGTGGTACCATTGAGAGGATTGATGATGTTAGATATATATCAAACTTTTCAAGCGGAAAGATGGCTTCATCGCTATCTTTGGCACTCTATTTAAAGGGTGCTGATGTCTGTTTGATTGGATCTAAAATTTCAGATAAACTGCCAAGTGATCTATATACAATTAAAGTTGAAAGCTCCAAAGAGTTAAAAGAGTATCTTGTAGATGCTATTCGTGTGGCAAAAAAGGGAGTGCTTACAAAAGCTACTTTGATGGACGATAGTGTTCCTGAGTTGATCCAAAAAAAGCCCTATCTGTTTATGGCGGCTGCTGTGAGTGATTATGTACCAAAATATCCTCAAAGCGGCAAATTAAAAAAGAGCAGTATCGGTGAAGAGTGGAATCTTGAACTGGTTAAAAATGAGGATATCTTAGGCTCACTTGATAAGAGTGAAGTTTATAGTGTGGGATTTAAGGCTGAGACTGATTCTCAAAAAGGTTTAGAGAATGCCAAGAGAATGTTAAAAGAGAAAAATCTTGATGCAGTCTGTTTTAATGATGTGAGTAAAAATAGCTTTGGAAGTGATGAGAATGAGATAGTGCTTTTAACCAAAGACAAAAAGATAGATCTTCCAAAAAGCGATAAACTCTCCCTTTCACTGAACCTTCTTGACAAGATTAAAATTTTGGGTGATTGATGATCAGGGTTCTTAGTGAGTTAAGCAGACTAAATTCAATATCCAATCTAGGCAAAGTAGTAAAGGGTGAGATTAATTTCAATACCACTTTGCCAATCTCAATCAAAGTAAAAGAGCAGGTAAAATCAAACCTTTTCATGCTTGATATCGGAAGAAAAGAGCAGATTCAAACCAAAAGCGAACTTCCTTTGGATGTGGGCAAAAAGTATTGGGGCATATTAAAACAGGAGCCAAAATCAAAATCTGTATCTATCTCAAATCTCTTTATTCAGCCAAAAATTTTACAATCCAAACTTGATCAGGGAAATTTAAGATTTGATATTCAAACTCTAAAAAATGTATTAGAATCAAACAATCCAAAAGAGACAATCAAACAAAATCTCCTTCATCAACTCTCAACAGCTACTTCAAAAGAGCAGTTTTTGCTTACAACCAACCTTTTGAATGCTTTGCAGGACAATCTCTTTTCATTTGTTTTGACTCATAACCAAAAAGAGACATTTTTCCAATTTAAAAAGCAAAAATCGAAAAAGAGAGAAAAAAAAGATCAGCAAGATGATAATCAAAATGGCTCTATTGAGTTTTATGCTGCATTTGAAAATTTGGGTCCCTTGGAGGGGGTTGTTGAACTCATTGATGGTATAAGTCATTTAACTATCTATCTATTTTATGAAAATAGTTTAGAATTTTTAAAGAACGAGTTAAAGAATTTAAGTTTTGAAACAAATTTATATAAAAAAAAGGGTAAGATATATCCACTTTATGAGTACGGAAACTCTCTACTTGATCTAAAGGGTTAAAATGCAAGAGGCAAAACATGTCGCTGTTATTATGGATGGAAACGGCAGATGGGCAAAAAAGCAGGGTTTTAAAGAGAGAATCAAAGGGCATGAAGTTGGAGCTTCTAAAGTTAGAGAGTTGACTATACATGCATCAAATGTAGGCATCAAATATTTAACTCTTTATGCATTTAGTACCGAAAACTGGAAAAGACCAAAAACTGAAGTAAATTTTTTAATGACTTTGATGGATAGATACCTAAAAAACGAGCTTCCACTCTTTTTAGAGAACTCTGTAAGATTTGAAACAATTGGTAATATAAAAGCACTTTCACCAAAGCTTCAAGAGAGAATTGCATATACAAAAGAGCAGACTGCCCATTTTGAGGGCTTAACTCAGGTACTTGCTATCAATTATGGCTCAAAAGATGAGATTGTTAGAGCTGTAAATGAAGCTGTTAAAATTGGAGATGAGGTAACACAGGAGAGCTTTAATATGCTTTTGGATACAAAAAATTTCCCTGATGTCGATATACTGATACGAACAGGCGGAGATGTAAGATTATCAAACTATCTTCTTTGGCAGTGTGCATATAGTGAACTCTTTTTTACACCCACTTTGTGGCCGGAGTTTAGTATGGAGGAGTTTGATCAAATTTTACAAAAATTTGCCAAAATTGAGAGAAGGTTTGGTGGAGTAAATTGATAGATTCACAGATATATGAAGCTTTTTTAGTGATTTTGTTTGGTCTTTTGTTTGGGTCATTTTTAAATGTTTTGATTTTAAGGATACCGATAGACAAAAGTGTTGTTTTTCCGGCTTCGCATTGTCCAAAATGCAACAACAATCTTAAGTGGTACCACAATATCCCACTTTTTTCATGGCTATTTTTGGGAGGTAAGTGTGCCTACTGCAAAGAGAAGATTTCCATACAGTATCCTCTGATTGAACTCTTAAGTGCTGTGATTTTTGCACTTTGTTACTATAAGAGTGATTCTGTTTTAGAAGCGGTTATTGCCGGTTTGGTTTTTGCACTTCTTCTTGGACTCTCTTTGATTGATCTTAGATACAAGGCGGTTCCTGATTCACTAAATCTGGCAGCTTTGAGTTTGGCTTTTTTTGCAAGTTCGTCCATTTTAACAAACTTTGTCAATGCACTCCTTTTTGCCGGAGGATTTTCTCTGCTTAGATTTTATGTATCGTATGCTCTTAAAAAAGAGGCTTTGGGTGAAGCGGATATTATGATAGCTGCAACAATCGGAGCAATGGTGGGAGTTAAGATGGGCTTGGTTGCAATATTTCTCTCTGCAGTCATAGCTCTTCCTGTGTTTATCATCATTAAAGAGAAAGATTATGAGGTGCCTTTTATTCCCTTTTTAGCTTTGGCACTCTTTTTGGTATATCTGTTCAAAGAGAAGTTTGAGGCTATTTGGATCAATCTGTATGGCTAAAGTTTATCGATATCTAATACTCAATTTTTTCCAAACCTTTTTATCACTCTTTTTTACACTATTTTTTCTGGCATCAGTCATCTTTTTTATCAAGATATCCTCACTCACATCACTCTTTTCGGTATCATTTTCTGATCTTGGTGAAGCCTATTTGTATGTGCTTCCCCAAATCATAGTTTACTCTTTGCCGATTACTTTTTTTATCTCTGTTGCTATGACACTTTACAAACTCTCAAATGATAATGAGATTATAGTTTTGTTTGCATTGACACTCTCACCAAATAAAATTGCAAAACTCTTTTTTTTTCTCTCACTCTTTGTAACACTTTTTTTGCTGGTAAACTCTGTTGTGATGATTCCAATCTCCAAACAGTTGAACAAAAATTTCATCGCCTATAAGAAGCTACAGGCAAAGATCAACCTAAAAAGCTCATCATACGGGCAGAGGTTTGGAGATTGGAATCTGTTTGTCAATTCAAACTCAAAGGATAGTTATAAAGATATAGTTTTGTATAACTTCAATGCAAAAAAAAATGAGGAGAGATTTGTCCTGGCAAAAGAGGCAAATATGGAACACAACAACTCTATAGTATCAATCGTATTGAAAAACGGAAAGTTGTATAACCTTGAAAAAGATAAGATCGATGAGTTTAGCTATGGTGATATGATTATGAGTTACAACCCAAAGATTAAAGAGATTCACTACTACAATGTCAAAGATTACTGGATGAAGGCAAAAAAGGATAGACAAAGAGCCAAGGATTTGGCGATAAATGTCTTGATCTCTTTTTTCCCATTGACTACATTTTTGTTTGCACTCAGTTTTGGCATAGCCCACACAAGGCACCAAAAACCAAATATCTATCTCTATATGTTTTTAGTGGTACTACTTTACTATCTGCTGATGTATTTTGTCTCTTTGAATATTCCTCTTTATGGCACAATTGCTATGATTGTTCTAGTTCATTTTACAGGTGGGTATCTGTTTTATAAGAGAATATTAAAGAGATATTGATGAAAGTGATGATGACTCTTAGCTATGACGGTAGCAAGTTTAGAGGATTTCAACTCCAAAGAGACGGCACAAAAACAGTTGCTAATAAATTGGAGAGAGTTTTTAAAAGATTGAAAATTGATTCAGCCTTCAATGCAAGCGGCAGAACTGACAGCTTTGTTCATGCTCTAAATCAAGTGATTGATATCAATTTACCTCCATACTGGAGTGATCTTGATAAATTAAAAACCACTCTAAACAGACATCTGCATCCAGAAATCCATATAAAGCAGATAAAAGTAGTTGATCACGATTTTCATGCCAGATTTTCTGCCAAAAAAAGGGAGTACAGATATATCATCAAAGAGGGTGAATATAGTGTCTTTGAAGCTCCTTATGTGCTATTTTATGACAAAAGATTAGACATTGAACTTCTTAAAGAGGCTATCAAAGTTTTTGAAGGTGAACATGACTTTAGAAATTTTATGAAAAGTGGTTCAGATGTTTTAAGCAGTGTTAGAAGAGTATATAAAACTTTGGCATACAGATATAATGATAGTTTGATTTTGAGTTTTATTGCAAATGGATATCTTCGTTCACAAATTAGAATGATGGTTGCATATTTATTGATGATAAATGAGGGTAAAAAGAGTATTGACGATTTAAAAGATGAACTAAGTTTAAAGCATTCAAGTAATATTAAGCCGATAGAGCCAAACGGTCTCTATCTTGCTCGCATTTGGTACTGATTCCCCTCTATGTGTTTTTCAGTACCACCTCTTGATTATGATGCTATCTTTTTAAGCTCTATTTGCTTAAGTTGATACATCGCCATTAGATCTTGACTGTCAAGATTTAACTTTTGACAAAGAACACCAAGTTTCAAAATATGAAACTCATTGATATTTGTCTTCTTTAGATACGATATTGCCGAAGGCGTTTTGTTGATTGCTGCTGCAATCTCTTTGTTAGATACTTTCATAACACTCCCTATTTATTAAATTTGTTATACTACTAAATCGATGTGTTTTAGAATTTGTTTAACAAAATTCCGATAAAAATTAAATATTAAGTATATTTTAAGATTACTTTAGATATTTTATACAAATTGTTACACTTTTTGGCAAATTACTTCAAAACGGCTACGAAATTTTATGCGATTGGATCACTTTCTTTTTAAAAATAGCTATACTCAAAGCAGAAACAGAGCAAAAGAGCTTATTAAAAGTGGATTTGTACTAGTAAATAATAAAAAAATCACCAAACCATCATTCAGTGTCAATGAAGATGCAACTATTAAAATTTTATCCGAGTATGAGTTTGTCTCAAGAGCAGGGAAAAAACTAAGATCATATTTGGATTCTCATCCTATTTTGATCAAAAACAGAGTCTGTCTTGATATAGGGAGTTCTACAGGGGGATTTATTGAGGTATTGCTTGAAGAGGGAGCCAAAAGAGTTGATGGTGTTGATGTAGGCAAAGATCAGCTCCATCCAAAGATAAGAGCTTCAAGTAGAGTCAGAAGTTTTGAAGAGTGTGATATAAGAGAGTTTAAAAGTGAATTGAGTTACGATTTGATCACTTGTGATGTATCTTTTGTCGGAGTCTCATATATTTTAGAGAGTATCGATAGACTTTCTTTAGATGATATTCTCATTTTGTTCAAGCCGCAGTTTGAGGTGGGAAAAGAGATCAAAAGAGATAAAAGAGGTGTTGTAAGAGACAACCTCGCTATTAAAGAGGCACAATCTGCCTTTTTAAAGAGTGTAGAAAAATATGGCTGGAGATTAAATCATTTTGAAGAATCAAAAATCAGAGGCAAAGAGGGAAATATTGAAATCTTTTACCACTTTAAAAAAAACTCAAATTGACTCTTTGGCTTTGGGTGGTTTTGATGGAGTTCATATAGCCCATCAAAAACTTTTGGGATATCTTGGAAAAAGAGGTGCAATGCTTAGTATCTATAGAGATACAAAGGCTCTTACACCAAAAGAGAGAAGATGTAAATATGTTAATTGCGGATGCTTTTTGGTACTGCTTGATGATATCAAAGATATGAGTGCAAAAGAGTTTGTGGAGTTTCTAAGCAAAGAGTTTAAAAATCTAAAAAAGATTGTAATCGGATACGATTTTCATTTTGGCAAAGGAAGAAGTGCAGATTACAACACTTTAAAA
>QNZU01000101.1 GCA_003978405.1 Sulfurospirillum sp. | reverse complement strand
ATACCATGATAAGACTACAAGATGCACTCGATATTGTAGATGAGAGTCTGTCTCACACCAAAAGATCTACCAAATCGGTTCCGATTGAAGATGCACTCTTTTTTATCAATGCAAAAAGTATCAAAGCTACAATGCCGTTGCCTCCGTTTGACAATTCGGCGATGGACGGTTACGGAGTATGTGGAGAGAGTGAGAGATACAAAGTTGTAGGAAAGATATTTGCCGGAAAAACAACAGATTGGATATCTTTAAATGAGGGTGAAGCTCTCAGGATATTTACAGGTGCAAAAGTTCCGCCATCAGTTGACACTGTTATTCCCCAGGAGAGAGTGGAGGTTGATGGTGAAGATATCAAGATACTACAGCCTGTTAAATTGGGAGCAAATATCAGAAAGTGTGGCGAAGATGTCGCTTTGGATGAAGTTATATTAGATGAGGGAGAGCTTATCAACTCTTCACATATCGCACTTTTGGCAAGTCAAGGGATTAGTAAGGTTGAAGTCTATACAAAAGTAAAAGTCGCGGTATTTGCAAGTGGGAGTGAACTAAGGGTTATTGGAGAAGAGTTAAGAGAGGGAGAGATATACAACTCAAATGCACCATATCTGATAGCAAGAGCCAAGGAGCTTGGGTGTGAGTGCGATTTTTTAGGTAAGTGTGGAGATAGCATAGAGTCGTTAATTGATCTTATCAAAGAGGCGAAAGATTATGATTTGATCATTACAAGCGGAGGAGTGAGTGTAGGGGAGGCTGATTTTACCAAGGAGGCTTTTGGCAAACTTGGAATGAAGACGCTCTTTAGTAAAGTCGCCGTCAAACCCGGTAAGCCTACCACATTTGGGGTCTTGAAAAACTCTTATGTTTTAAATCTTCCGGGCAATCCGTTGGCATGTGCTTTAAATTTTGAGATATTCGGAAAAATGATTATCAAAAAACTCTCACAAACCAATCAACCATATCAAGATTTCATAAAAACCAAAACAGATCAAGAGATAAGAGTAAAAAGAGGGGTTAGTACCATTATGCCAGGACTCTTTGACAAAGAGTATTTCACCCCCTTTAAAGACTACTCACCAGGTTCAGTAAATACACTAAATCACTGTAACGGTATGATAATAGTAGATGAAAACAAAGAGTTTGTTAAAAAAGATGATGTTGTAAAATTTATACCGATAAGGTGGGATCTGTTATCTAAGAGTAGAGTAGATTTTATCTCATAGGGCAAAGCCCTATAAGTTTTGGATTATTTCAATCCTGAAATATATGCTGCAACAGCTTTGATGTCAGCATCGCTCAAACTTGCAGCTTGACCTTTCATAACACCTTTCATAGCTCCACCGTAACTTCCGTCTTTGTAACCGTTAAGAGCTTTCTCAACTTTTTCAGCATCCCATCCGGCAATCACTTGACTTGCACCAAGAGCTTTTTTCTCAGCTTTTGCACCGTGACAAGCTGCACATTTTGTAAATACTTTTGCACCATCTGCACCTGCAACTGCCTCTTTTGCTGCTCCAGCTGCTGCTGATGCACCCTCTGCTGCTTTTTCTGCAGTCTCTTTTACTGCCTCTTTAGCATCACCTGCAACTTCTTTTGCTTTCTCTACTGCATCACCTGCAGCTTCTTTAGCATCACCTGCAACCTCTTTTGCTTTGTCTGCAGCGTTTGAAGCCGCCTCTTTTACTGCCTCTTTAGCATCACCAGCAGCCTCTTTTGTAGCTTCTACTGCATTACTTGCAGCCTCTTTTACAGCATCTTTAGCAGCGTCTGCTACATTTGCTCCGTTTTTAACAGCCTCAACAGCTCCTGCTGCCGCATCTTTAGCCGCATCTTTTGTAGCCTCTACTGCTGAACCAGCAGCCTCTTTTGCACTATCAACTGCACTACTTGCAGCTTCTTTTAAGTTATCACCACATCCTACAAGCAATGATGCAACTACCAATGAATATAAAAAATTCTTTTTCATTCTATTCCTTCTCCTAATTTTAAATAAATTTGCACACTCATTTTACCCCCTTTTAGTTAAAAATAGCTTGTAAAAAAAAGTAACCTAATTTTTTACTTTTGGTTTAGGATTTTCAAATCTTTCACCGTCTAAGAGTCTCTTCCACATCAAAGGATCGCTCCACTCTTTTTGAACCTGTGGACTAAACTCTATCTCTTGTAGTCTTATTTCACCCATTAGTTTACTGTAAGCATCATCCCTAAACCCTTCAGCATATCCGGTATCTGTCTCGTGGACTCTTACTGAGTGAAGTTTGACCTCTTTCTCTCCGTTTTGCATCTTGGTAAGATTAAGTAATCTATCTACCATCAAAAAGATCACTCTGCTAAACTGTTCGGCTGAGGGAGAGACAGGAAGCAGTACCCACCTTTGAGAGTGTTTTTTGATATCGTTTATATACTCTTTATCATCTTGATTCCATATAGTAGTGGCATGATCAAATGAATCGATGAGATCTTTGATATAAGTTTTTGTCAATCCAAAATCGTAAATCATCTGTCCATTATCAAGATAGTTTGACTCAAAAAAGAGTTCTACTTTATATGAGTGTCCGTGCAGACTGAATTTGCATCTCTCACTTGTGCAGTTTCTAACAATATGTGCATTTTCAAACTTGAACAGTTTTCGTATTATCATCTTCCCTCCTCGTTGCTCCAGAGTCTTATATGCATCCTATCAACAAAGTTGTAACCGTTTGCGATACAAAACTCCGCTACTGCCTTGTCGTTTTGTGATAGCTCATATGAAGTGCTACCCATTGGCATACAGTATATAGGAGTATCTTTAAAACAAGATATTATTTCTCCTATTTCTTTGGTAAAAAGATCATCTTTACTCAATACAAATTTGAAAAATGACAATTTTGTATTTTCTGTGATAGCTTTGATAGCTTCATGGATAACTCTTTTGCTTTTTGGTTCCCCACTATTTTTTAGTTTGACACTCATTGCAAAAACTACATTTTTATATATAGTATAGTTTTCAAAATCTATTTTGATGGTAGCATTTGTCTCAAATGTGATCCTAAAGCCCCTTTTGACAAAGTAATCAAGCATTTTTAAAAGGATAGGATTTTGATAATGAAGCAACGGCTCTCCACCTGTGATGACGATATCTGGCTTAAAATCCAAGTTTTTTAGGTGAGAATTTATGATTGGTACCAGATCATCAATCTTTTTCCATGATGATCCAAATCTCTCCTCATGCACAGCCTTTAACGAATCGCACCCTGTTATGCCGTCGATGTGAACATTAAAGCCTTTGCAACCAAGATTGCACCCTCCAAGTCGGATAAATATCGATGGAGTTCCGACAAATTTGCCCTCTCCTTGAAATGAGTAAAAATGCTCTACAAGAGGAAGAGTCTTATCCTCCTGTTTCATAAAATGCCCTTGAAGAGCTCTCATTGTCGCTCTCATCCCACCTGTTTTTTTCAGGTTTGTTTTGTAGTACCTCTCTTAGAACTTCAACTGCCCCTTCAACGTCACCATTTTGAACAGACTCTTTGATACTCATCGCTTCATCAAAATACAAACAGGGTATCAAAAACCCCTCAGCTGTCAATCTTATTCTGTTGCAACTCTCACAAAAGTCGTGTTTGTGAGGATCGATAAGCCCAAATCTGTATCCATCTTCAAGCTCATACGAAAAGCTTGGACTGCTCCCCTCTCGTCCTATCTTTTTGATTTTGTATTTTTGCTTTATCATCGTTAAAATCTCTTTTCCCAAAAGACCTTTGATATCACTGTTTGCCATGGCATTTTCCATATACTCGATAAATCTGATTTCAATACCCCTCTCTTTGGCAAAATCAAGAAGATCTACTATCTCATCATCATTGATTCCCTTTAGTGGTACCATATTTATTTTTACTTTGAGTCCTATCTTTAATGCCTCTTCAATTCCCTCAAGAACATCTGCCAAAACATCTTTTTGGGCGATCTGCTTTGCAATTTGCGGTTTTAGAGAATCAAGAGAGATGTTTAATCGTTTCAATCCTGCATCTTTCAAGCTTTTTGCAACACTCTTTAGTAGATATCCGTTTGTAGTAAGAGCTAGATCCACCTCTTTGTTGTGATTGTAAATCATCGCTACAAATTTATCAAGATCAGCTCTTAAAAGAGGTTCGCCTCCTGTGATTCTGACCTTTGTGATACCCTCATCCATAGCGGCTTTGATAAACAAAAAAAGCTCTTCAAAACTGAGCAAATTCTCTTTTGGTTTCCAGGAGAAGGGTTTGTCCGGCATGCAGTATTGACACCGAAAATTGCATCTTTCGGTTACTGAAACTCTCAAGTAATTTACCTCACGGTTGTATCCATCTTTTAACATTTTCCCCTGCCCCTAAAACTGTTTTTTAAATTGCCGATATTATATCAAAGAAATAGGTAAAAAGGATAGAACTATGAGTAAACCTATGCCCACACAACATGAGAGGGTAATGAAAGATGATGATTTTATCGTCTCAAAGACTGATCTAAATGGTCATATTACCTACTGTAATGAGATATTTATGCAGATGGCAAATATGAGTGAGGAGCAACTTCTTGGAAAGCCTCACAGTATTGTTCGTCATCCTGATATGCCAAAGGCGGTATTTAAACTACTGTGGGATTATGTTAAAAGTGGAAAAGAGATATTTGCCTATGTAAAAAATCTCTCAGCTGATGGAGGCTACTACTGGGTATATGCCAATGTAACACCATCATACGATCATAGTGGAAATATCATAGGTTACTATTCAGTGAGAATCAAACCAAGTCAAAAGGCACTTGATATCATCAAACCTCTCTATGAGAAGATGCTCTCTATCGAAAATTCTCAAGGAGTTGATGCCTCTATCGATTATCTAACAAATCTATTAAAAGAAAAAGGAGTCAGTAGCTATGATGAGTTTATTATCCAAATCCAAGACTAATACAAATAGAGGTGACTTGGTTCAAAAGATCACCGAAGTAACAACTCAAGCTGCAAACGGAAACATAGAGGTCAGAGTTACTGGTATAAATCCAAACGATCCACTGGCAAAAGCCGCATGGGGTATCAACAATATGCTAGATCAAATAGAAGCGGTTCTAAGAGGATCCAACTCAGCCATCAGTGAAGCAAGCATTGGAAACACATACAGAAAAATATTTTGTCAGGGGCTAAAAGGAACTTTTGCAAAAAGTTGTCAAATCAACTCTCAAGCTATTGATTCCATAGTAAAAGGCAACCAAAGTCAACTTAAAGCAAAACTTGCTTTAGAGTTTGAAGAGATAAGCGGAGGAATTGGAAAGTCGATAAGTATTTTGCAAAAAGATATTATTGAAGCTATGGAGAAGATGGAAAATGTTTCAAAACTCTCCCAGGAGACATCTGATAAATCAAACAGTGCTTTGGAGACGACAAATGAACTCTCAGAAAAACTCTCAAATTTGATGGAACTTATCAATCATGTAGCCGTCTCAATCTCATCTTTGGCTGAAAGAACTGGAGAGATTTCTACTGTCGTATCACTTATTAAAGATATTGCAGATCAGACAAATCTCTTGGCTTTAAATGCAGCTATTGAAGCAGCAAGGGCAGGAGAACACGGAAGAGGCTTTGCAGTCGTAGCAGATGAGGTGAGACAACTAGCTGAAAGAACCCAAAAGGCTACAAGCGAGATATCAATCACGATCCAGACTCTCCAGCAGGAAACTACTCAAATCCAAACAGATGCCGAGGTGGTAAATGATATAGCTTCAACTTCAAGTCATACGGTGGATGATTTTAAACACTCTTTGGAAGAATTTACACAAAATGCAAATCTTACTGCAAAGATCGGAAAAGAGACAAAAGATAGGATTTTTGCTACTTTGATAAAAGCGGATCATATTATATTTAAATCAGATGCTTACGGTATAGTCTTGCATGATGACGGAAATGTCAGCAAACAGGTTAAAGCCAATGAGTGTAGATTTGGCAAATGGTATGAGGGCGAGGGGAAAGAGGAGTTTGGTAAACTAAAATCATTTAAAAATATCGATAAACATCACAAAGCAGTTCACGATTTTGCAAATAAAAATATAGAGATTACAAACAATTCAATTACTCCTGAAGTAGCACCACAGTTGGTACTAAATTTCAATGAGATGGAAAAAGCGAGTTATGAACTTTTTGATGCTTTAGATCAGTTTAATCACGAGATCGAAGATTTAACAGATGCATCGGTGCAAAAAGATTGAGGGCATTTTGATCGCGAATAAATGAGATATTGTAAGGATGGGGCATTAAGTGAGTTTGAAAGCTTTTTGCTTCATCTAGTTTTGCAACCTCTTTTGCGATATTTCCAAAAAGTATCAATTTGATATCTTCATTTTCAAGGCTACTTAAAACTCTACAGACAAATCCTCTCCACTCTTTTATATGCTTTTTGGAATCTTTTTTATCACTAAAAACCAAGCCCATATTTAAAAGCAAAACACCGTTTTTCTCAAAATTGTCTCTTAGTTCAAATATGCTTTTTATAAGAGGGCTTTTATCTATCTTTGATATGGCACTTTGGCTTAGATCATCATCCAGCAAATTTTCGGCAACCAGAGCCATTTTAAGAAAGTTTCTTAAACTTGTAGCTCTGTTTACCTCCTTGCTAAATCCATTTTGAGAGAAAATTTTTTTTACTTTTCCATCAATAAAAGCCCAGCCTATAGCACTCTCTTTTCTAGGGTAGGGATCTTGCCCAAAGAGTATATATTTGGTTTGTGAAAGAGGAAGCCTGAAAGCATTGAGGATATGAGGATATTTTGGAAAGTAGTTTTCATCTCTTTTTAAAAACTCCAGATACTCTTGGCTCATCCCCTTTAGGGCATACTCAAGTATCTCATGCCATGACTTATCAGCAGAGCGGATCATTTTTTTAGATTTGAGAGTTTTAGTATCAGTTCGATTTCACCAATCCCCACACGGGTGAGTTTGGAAATCTCCTCTATGTTTTTGCCCTCTTTAAAGAGCTTGATAATCCTCTCCTCATAAGTTGAGGGAGCACTCTCTTGGGATTGAACTTTTGTAGATGCTTTTAGGTTGTTGATACCTTCATCTACCTTCTGCTCCAATACCTCCAATCTCTCCTGCATCGCACGATAGGCTCTGACAGTTCTAAGAAGAGGCTCTCCTAGATCATTTAACTTTTCATCAAACTTCTCTTCGATTCTTTTGAAAGCTTCACTTAGATCGCTTGGCTTGATGCTTGGACCAGTTTTGTTTTTTTCTAAGTGATAGATCTTTTGATTTAGCTCATCAATTGCTTTTTCATAGATAGATAACTTTTGATAGACACTTTTATCTTTGAAATACAAATAGGCTATTATCATAAGTAGTACCACTGCATATATGATAAGGATGATCAATTCAAACATTTTTGCCTTTCATCTGGCGAATCATCACCCTCTCTCTTGCTGTGACATAGGCATTCCAGTCTCGTTCATCTTTTTCATGAATTTGGACAATTTTGGCAACATCTTTGCTGATGGCTTCGATAAAAAGAGGCATATCTCTTTTAGGAAAGAGTGGCATGGAGATTCTCATATAGTACTCTTGGTTTGGCTCTAAAATCTCCTCTTCTAGTTTGATATGCTCAAATCCTATATCACTGATATTGGCACTATTTGGAAGAGGCAGGAGATGTTTCTCTTCATTTTTAACGATCTGGGTGAGTCTGTCAATTTTTTTGTGAAGTTCTACAATAAGCTCCAAAAGAACAGGATCGCTATCTTTGGTCTCTCCCTTTGCTTTTGCGATTTTGAGCCACTGACCGATACTATCCTCTTCATACTCACTCATTGATTGAAACTCTTTTTCATATAAATCTCTATTTGCCAAGGATAAATCAAATGTAGCCTGAAGTGGTGCAGGGATGAAACGAATACCGGTCATTATTTAAAATACCTCATCTAATATTACAAAAATTAAAAATATTATACCAAGATAGCCATTAAGTGTGAAAAAAGCTCTATCTATTTTGTTAAAGTCCTTTTTCACAATCTCATGTTCCATCCACAAAATAGCACCGCTGATTGCCACAACCAGATATGTCAAGATACCGCTGTGACTCATATATGCAAATGCTCCCCAAAAAACAACAGCCAACAGATGAAATATCCTGGCAAAAACAAGAGTTTTTGATTTGCCAAATTTCGCCGGTATGGAGTGGAGTTTGTGCTTTTTGTCAAACTCAATATCTTGAAGTGAGTAAAGCAGATCAAACCCTGCCACCCAAAACATCACCCCAATTGCCAAGAAAATTGACCATAAAGTTACTCTGCCTTGCACTGCTACCACCCCAGCAATAGGAGCCAATCCCAAAGAGAGTCCCAAAATCAGATGAGCCAAAGAGGAAAATCTCTTAAAAAGCGAATATGAAGCCAATATGATCAAGATAGGAAAAGAGAGCCAAAAGGCAAGATCATTGATAAAGTATGCAACAACTACAAACAGTAGTCCGTTTAGCAGAGTAAAGCCAAGAACAGTCTGCTTTTTTAGTCTCCCATCAACACTCGGACGATTTGCGGTGCGGGGATTTAGAGCATCGATATCACTGTCGGCAAAGCGGTTAAATCCCATCGCAAAATTTCTCGCACTCACAGCTGCTAAGATACCTAAAAAAAATAGCTTCCAGCCAAACCAACCCTCTGCTCCCACTATCATAGCGATAAAGATAAAGGGCAGTGAAAAGATGGAGTGCTTGAACATCACAAGCTCATTTAAGTCATTTAGTAACTTTACCAATTTTTGCAATTTTTCTCTTCTTTTATGAAATAATTATGATTTTACAAAAAAAAAGCTAAAAGAAAGAACTATTTTTGTAAAAAAAAGTTATCTTTTTAGCACCCTTTGGTAAATAGGGTGCTAAGGGGGGAGTTAGTTTGTCTTAATATTTCTTGTAGTGGTGTCTGTTTTGCCTTCATCATCTGTTACTGTTAAAGTGGCATTAATTTCACCATTGTTTAAAGCTTCAGTTCTACAAGAATTATTGCTATCGGTATTTTTAAATCTAAAAATCGCTTTTTCTTGAGTAGAAGCATTTATATCAACACAATTTGAAGGGAAAGAGGAAACAATACTCCATGAATAGTGTTCTATACTTTGATTATT
>QNZU01000047.1 GCA_003978405.1 Sulfurospirillum sp. | reverse complement strand
AGATAAAAAAAGGGAACTTGATAAGAAATTTACTTCAGATCACCCTGATATGATTAATGTTATAAATACAATTGATATATTAAAAAAGAAAATAGTAAAAAGTTTGAATGTATATGAAGTAAGCTTACAAAAACACATTCAAGATATTAAACATGAAAAGAAAAAATTACAAAAAACCCTAAAAACATTTCCTAAAAAAGAGAGAAAACTAATCGATTACAAAAGAGAATATGAAGTTTATTCAAAGATGTATACCTATTTATTGAAACTAAAAGTTCAAAAAACAGTCTCTTTTGGTGCAGTAAAGTCTAATTATAAAATAGTCGACAAGGCATTTACAGATTATTCTACTAAAAAACCAAAACCAAAATTATTTATAGCAGTACAATTTTTAATTGGTATCATAATGGGTATATCTTTTATATTTTTAAAAGAGTTATTTAGAGGATCACTGATAAATGAGTCATCATTTGAACTATTAGGTGAGATACCTCATACAAAATCAAAAGAGGTATATACTGAGGTTCTTAATAATCCTGAATCAAATTTTAGTGGTGCATTTAGACGAATACGAAATAAATTTGCACAAAACTTTAATAAGGAGAGTGAAGTTATAGCTGTTATATCTGAAAATGAAGAGGATGGAAAGACAACAGTTGCTATAAATTTTGCAAGTATATTCAGTTTGGTAGCATATAGAACTATTTTAATTAATCTCGATCTTAAAAAACCAATGCTTCACAGATATTTTACAATTGATAATAGATATGGAGTAAGTAATTACATAAAAAATGAGTGTGAGATTGATGATATTATTTATCCAACTCTGCATGATCACTTGGATATGATCTCAGCTGGTTCACATTCAAATAATATAACAGATCTTTTAAAGAGTAAAAAGTTAAATCTCTTAATTGAAGAGCTAAAAAACAGATACGATATCATCGTGTTAGATACTCCATCAATTCAGAGTAGTTCAGATACTCTGGATATTTTACATTTAGCAGATGAAGTTTTGTTTGTTGTTAAAAAAGACGATTACACATATGATAAAAATGATTATCTTAAAAAACTTATTAAGACTCAAAAGATAAAAAACTTAGCCATTGTACTAAATAATATGAAAAAATCTGCTATGTCAAATATCTATAAAAGTTCATTTTTTAACAAGACAGATAACAATAAAGATGATTTTTCAAAACTCTTAAAAGAAGAGGAATATATCTAGAATGGAGGGTAGATAAATTCAAGAGAATATATATTATGTTAACCAATATAATGACTTGCTATTTTCCAAGGCAAAATGAGCTAAACATATGATCTAATATCTCATCTCTCTCAAACGGCTTTGTTATAGCTGAAATATCTTGTATCGCCTCATTTAACTCATAGGCAAATAGTTCTAGTTCACCTTCACTTAATCGCTTTTTTGCTCTTTGTAGTGAGTCAAAGGCATTTTGAGTGGTATCTATCTGTCTTTTGTTTATCAGGATAAGATCATCACTAAAACTGTTTGAATCAAGATACTCTTTTACTCTTTTAATAACTAAGTCTGTCTGCCCTTTAGATATAAGATCATAGTTATAATCTTTTAAAAATGATCTGTCCATCACCTGTTTTAGATCTGCTTTTGTAATGAATAAAAATATTTTTTTTGATTCTTTTTTATCTTTAATTAAATCCAAAATAGCTTGATCATTTTTATCAAAATCTCTACTTCCATCAAAGAGTGCTATGACTATTTGACTCTCATCTACTGCTTGCATGCTTCTATCAATACCAATCTTTTCAATTTCATCACTAGCATCTCTTATTCCTGCGGTATCTACAATTTTTACCAGATGAGTCCCTATCTTTATCTCCTCTTCGACAGTATCTCTTGTAGTTCCTTCTATATCGGAAATGATTGCTCTGTTATATGAAAGAAGAGAGTTCAAAAGAGAGCTTTTGCCTACATTTGGCTTTCCTATGATAGATACTTTAAAGCCCTCTAAAATACCCTCTCTTGCTTTGGAACTATTTAATATTTTGGAGATAAGATCGATATTTTCATCTAATTTTTGCATGATATTTTCTTGAAGATTGGGATCTAAATCCTCTTCGGCATAGTCGATTAAGACCTCGATATGAGCTAAAACTTCTACTAGAGAGTGGCGAATGCTTTGAACAAATTCACCCAGTTCACCTTTGAGTTGTTTTGCAAGAATCTGAGCTTGATCTTTGCTTTTACTCTCTATTAGTGCAGCCATTGCTTCAGCTTTACTCATATCCATTTTGGAGTTAAGAACCGCTCTTTTTGTAAACTCCCCTGCTCTGGCAACTCGTGCACCTTCATTCATCAGTGCTTCAACAATCATCGATGCGACAATGCTTCCACCATGACACTGAAATTCAATAATATCCTCACCGGTAAAACTCTTTGGAGCTTGAAAGTAGATTACTATTGCTTCATCAATAAAGGTAGAGTTATAAGTTAGATTGCATAAAGTTGCAACTCTTGGAGTTAGTTTTTTGTTTGAGATAAGTTTTGAAGATATTTTAAGAGCATTTTCTCCACTGACTCTTACAATCGATATCCCCCCTACTCCGTGAGCAGTTGCGATGGCTACGATTGTATCTGAGTCTATTTTGATGCTCCTTTAAAATCACCAACAACCACTTTTTTGCGACCATCTTTCGTGCTTTTGATAGCGACATATTTGTTTGGATATTCGGCTCTTAGTTTTTGGAGTGCAATTTTTATGAGAATTCCATCAAGAGGTTTTGTCTGTGCATAACCTTGGGTATCTACTCTTGATTTTACATCGATTAGGTAATTATCTATCATAGCCTCTTGATTTTTTAAAAATTCTGCAATTTCAAGTGATATATTCATATCATATTTGATTTTTATCCAGTTGTGAAGCATATATGATATCGCTTTATATCGGTAGCCCTCTTTACCTATTAGCAGAGCTGCATCTTCTCCATCTAATACTATATCAACTGTATCATCTTTTATCTCTACACTTTTACACTTCATATTAAAGCATGAACTCTCCATAAGCTCTTTTATAGAGTTGAAAATCTCATCCTTTAATTTCTCATTTTCTAAGCTATCATTTTCTTTATCTCTTTTTTTAGTCTTTTTCTCATTTTTTAATTCGGCTACTATGATAGCTTGTTTTTTAAATAGTCCAAACAACCCTTTTGATGGAGATTGAAGTATTTCAATCTCTAAATCCACAATAGATGAATCAAGCTCAGATGAAGCCTTTTTATAAGCTTCTTCGAGTGTATCAGCAGTAATTCTAATCATGCTTTTGCTTTCCTTTGCTTATCAAATATAGAGTTTACATAATATTGTTGGGCAACTGAAAATAGGTTGTTTACAAACCAATACAGAGTCAATCCGGCAGGAAATGTTACAAAGAAAAATGTAAATATCAATGGCAAAAATTTCATAATTTTTTCTTGCATAGGATCTGTAAAATTGCTTGGAGTCAATCTTTGTTGCCAATACATTGTAGCACCCATCAAAATTGGTAAGATATAGTAAGGATCCATTACTGAAAGATCTTGAATCCATCCAATCCAAGGTGCATGTTTTAGCTCAACTGCGTTCAACAAGACTCTATATATCGCAAAAAAGACTGGTATTTGAAGAAGCATTGGCAGACATCCACCCATCGGATTTGCACCATGTTTTTTATATAGCTCCATCATCTTTGCATTCATCTTTTGTGGTTCGCTTTTATACTTTTGTCTTATCTCATTTACTTTAGGGCTAAGCTCTTTCATTTTATTCATACTTACCATACCCTTGAATGTGAGTGGATATAAAATAAGTCTTAATAAAATAGTGATGATAACGATAGCCCATCCCCAATTTCCAACAAGATTGTGGATATATTTTAGTGCTAAAAAGAGAGGTTTTGAGATAAATGTAAAAAATCCATACTCAATGACATCAGTTAGCTTTGGATCTATCGATTTTAAAGTCTCATACTCTTTTGGTCCAATGTAGGCATTTACTTTAAAGTTATTTGAGCCTTTGACAAATGGAAGAGGATTTTCATCTTTGTCGTGATCTATTACAACTGGAAGTCCATTTTGAAAGTCATAAAACAAAGTTGTGTAGTATTTGTTGCTTGAGGCTACAAAGTTTGCACCATTGTATCTCAGACTCTCCTCAGCATCACCCTCAGCAATAGTATCTAGTTTCCCATCAGCTTTTTTTACCAGTGTTCCATTAAAGGTATATCTATCTGTATCTGCAATTGGTCTTGTTCCGTTAGTGATAAAATATGGTATATCTTTTGAGAGTTTTATCTCTAAATTATAGTGTCCATTTGGCTCAAATGTGATGATCTTTTGAACAGTAAGATCACTTAGATTTTGTGTTAAAGTTATTGTATTTGGATTAGAATCAACTATGAGTTCTTTTGTATCAGCTATATATGGTGTTTTAAATGCCTCTTCATTGACCTTTTCATCAGTAAATCTTATCTCTAAAGGTAGTAGCTTACTCTCTTGATTAATAAGAGCTGGATATGTTCCATCTTTTGTTTCAAACTTTTTATCTCTAAGCTCAAAAAATGAAATTCTACCCAGAGAGTCAATCTTAGCAAAAAAGTCTTTTGACTTTACAGTAGAAAGTTGACTTTGGTGCAAAGTGTTTGTACTTTTAGTATGATTTATAGTGCTTTGGCTTGTTGTTGTATCTATTTGTGGTGCGGATGTGTTGTTTATAGTTTTTGTTTTCTTTACTAATTGGCTATTTGCTTTAGTTTGATTTAGATCAGCTATTTGAGGTTTTGGCATCAAGCTCTCATAAACCATAAAAAAAATAAAACTAAGAGCTAATGCTAAAATCATTCTTTGTTGTTGTGTCATCTTGTCTATCAAGTTATTTTCCTTTGAACTTTTTAATCAGATAGTATTTATCACTTTTGTATGGAATAAGGAAGTATTCTACACAAATTTGCTTTTTGTCTTTATTATTGCAAGAAAGTCTATTTTTATTTAAGTCAACTTTTACAATAGGATAATCAAATCCTCCATCAAAAAGAGGATTGCAGCTAAGAACCCTTTTTGTAGTGAAAAAAAGAGCTTTTAAAGGTCTATTTTTCTCAAATTGCCATTTTCCGTATTCACTGCAAGTAGGATAGTATCTGCAGTTGGTACCACTTAGCGGAGATACTCTTTTTTGATAAAAATCAATGATTTTTAAAATTGTTTTTCTTAGCATTGTTATCTATTGCTGATACTTTTTTTAGTGAAAAATTTAGTGATTTTTTGACCTCAAGAAAAGGGGCATCTAGGATCTGCTTTTTTGCTACCAATATATAAGAGCCATCTAAGATACTCTCCTCAAATTCTAAAAAAAGCGATCTTAGTCTTCTTTTTGCGAAGTTTCTTTTGACAGCATTTCCTACCTTCTTACTTGCGGTAAAACCAATCTTTTTTTGATTTGCTCTTTTATAAAAAAGAATAAAGTAGTTTGAGTGGGATTTTTTAGAATTGTTATATATATATCCAAACTCCCCACTCTTTTTAAGAGTAGAGAATCTTCCTATACGGCTAATCTCTTTCTACCTTTAGCTCGTCTAGCTTTAATCACTTTTCTACCATTTTTAGTCTTCATTCTGGCTCTAAAACCGTGCGTTCTTTTTCTTGGTGTGTTGTGTGGTTGATATGTTCTTTTCATTATCTCTTCCTTCTTTTAAATAGTCGTGGATATTACACAAATATTGCTTAAAATTTTATTATTGATTTTGCTCTTTTGCCTCTTTTAGTCCATCAATGAGATCATCTAGGTTTTGGTATGGAATATGTGCTTTCCAATCGGGTTCATTTACATCACCTTTTAGTGATATACCGATACTTACAACAGGATCACTATCCTCTCCGTATGGTTCATTGATATGTGATATGGATATTGTTCCGCTTTTTGTTCCATGTAGTTTAAATGTTTTTATTATTTTTGACTCTTTGCTCATTTGCTTTCCTTTTTAAAAAATTTTGCTATTTTTGCCTGTAATTTTAACCAGTCACTATGGAGCATCAAAGGAAATCCGCTATATACTTTTCCTCCCTCGATACTCTTTGTAACACCTCCCCTAGCTGCAACTGTTGCAAAATCACCAATCTTGAGATGTCCTGCTGTTGCACTCTGTCCTCCCATTACAACATTTCTACCTAGCACACTTGAACCTGAAATTCCTGTTTGCGATACGATAATTGATCTCATTCCGATATCGCAATTGTGTCCTATTTGAACTAAATTATCTATTTTGGTACCACTCTTTATGATAGTTTTACCAAAAACAGCTCTGTCTATTGATGTATTGGATCCAATCTCCACATCCTCTTCTAATACAACTATACCGTTATGGTAAATTTTGATATGCTCTCCATCGTTTGTATGAGCATAACCAAAACCGTCACTACCTATTACACTATTTGCATGGATGATACAGTTTTTTCCGATGAGAGTATCATTATAGATAACAACATTTGGGTGTATAACAGTTCCTCTCCCAATCACAACATCCTCTCCGATAAATGCGCCATCTAAAATAGTGACATCATCTTCTATAATAGCAGCGTTTCCTATATGAACCCTCTGCCCTACTCTAGCGGATCCTGATATTTTGGGCTCTTTTTTTTCTCTTATTAACTCTTTGGCAAAATATTTTGTCGCTCTTGCCATACTAAGATAGGGGTTTTTTGAAACAAGTGCATCGACCCCTTTTGGAAGCAAAGAGATATCCTCCTCTTTGATAAAAACTGCACCAGCCTCAGTTTTTTTGAGTTCATCTGCATACTTTTTATTCTCAAAAAAGGAGAGTTGATTTTTTTTGGCATCTTTTAGGGTATCAATACCATCAATCTCAAGATCCTCTCCGCTATACTCAATACCTATCTTTTTTGCTAGATCCCCTACTCTCACGACTTCTCCATAGAAACTGATCCACTTCTGACAATCTCGGTGGGATGAAACTTTTTGATTATTTTTATGAAGTTTGTGATTCTGTTTGAATCATCAACTGCCATCAATATAAGTGAATCCTCGGTAGAGTTCGCCACAATACCGTTATATCCGTTTAAGATGGCATCAAGTCCGCTTAGATTTGTAGATATTGGAATCTTTACAAGAACCATCTCTTTTTCTACTACATCTTGATTGTCGATCACTTTATATGTCGGTATGAGTTTGTGTAGCTGCTTTACAATCTGCTCTAAGACTCTCTCATTACCTTTGGTTACGATTGTAAATCTTGAATAGTTAGTCTCTGGAATTGGTGCAACTGTTAAAGAGATGATATTATACCCTCGTCCGGCAAAGAGTCCGGAGATTCTTGAGAGAACTCCATGCTCATTTTGGACAATAACCGATAAAACTTTTCTTACCTCTTGACTCATTGCTCATCCTTAAACTCTAATAGCATATTATACAGTGATCCGCCACTTGGTACCATTGGAAGCACATTTTCCAATCTATCTATCTGAACATCAATCATCGCAACACAATTTTTATCTATCGCATCTTTTAATGCTTTGTCAAACTCATCTTTGCTCTGTACTCTATAGCCGATACCACCAAAGCTGTTGGCTAGTTTGACAAAATCTGGTTGCATACTCAAATCGGTCTCAGAATATCTCTTGTCATAAAAGAATGTCTGCCACTGTCTGACCATCCCAAGGTAGTTGTTGTTTAAGATGATATTTATAACTGGTATCTTCTCCTCAACTGCAGTCATCAACTCTTGGATATTCATCAAGATTGAGCCGTCTCCTGTGAAGTTGATAGAGATTTTATCGGGATTTGCGACCTTTGCACCAAGAGCCGCAGGAAATCCAAATCCCATCGTTCCTAGTCCTCCACTTGTGATGAGTTGTCTTGGTCGATCAAACGGATAAAACTGTGCCGTCCACATCTGATGCTGACCAACATCAGTACTGATAATTGCATCCTCTCCTATCAGCTCTCCTACTCTTTGGATGATCCATTGAGGTTTTAATCTATCACTGTTATCTTCATAAGAGAGCGGGTGTATCTCATCATATCTTTTTAGAAGTTCTCTCCATGATTCATACCTTTTTGTATCAAAATCATCACCGATTTTGGAGTTTAGCTCATCTAGTACCAACTTAAGATCACCAACAATCGGATAGTCAATTTTTACAATTTTGCCTATACTGCTTGGATCAATATCGATATGGATTATTTTGGCATGTTTTGCAAACTCATCAACCCTTCCTGTTACTCTGTCATCAAATCTAGCACCCAAGGCTATCATCAAGTCAGCTTCGCTCATAGCCATATTTGAAGCATAATTTCCGTGCATTCCTACCATTCCAAGAAGGTTTGGATTGTCTGCTCCACAAACACCTCTTGCCATCAGAGTCTCAACTGCAGGAATATTTGTCTTTTTGATTAACTCTCTAACCTCTTGATGAGCATTTGACAAGACTATTCCACCACCAAGATAAAATATAGGTTTTTTGGCACTTTTTATTGCCTCAATCGCCTTTTTGATCTGTCTAAGGCTACCTTTATAGTGAGGTTTATAAGTCTCAAGTTCTACCTGATCTGGATAGAAAAACTCTCCCATTTGTGCAGTAATATCTTTTGGGATATCAATATGCACGGGACCTGGTCTTCCGCTTCTTGCTATATAAAAAGCCTCTTTAATCACTCCAGATAGCTCATCAATACTCTTTACCAAATAGTTGTGTTTTGTGCATGGTCTGCTGATTCCTACTGCATCAATCTCCTGAAAAGCATCGGTACCAATAAGAGGCAGTGGAACTTGACCGGAGATTAGGACTAAAGGAATAGAATCAGTATAAGCTGTGGCCAATCCTGTAACTGCATTGGTAAATCCAGGTCCACTTGTGACGATGGCTACACCTACCTCGCCACTACTTCTAGCATATCCGTCAGCTGCATGGACTGCTGCTTGTTCGTGTCTTGTTAGGATATGGGTAAATTCATCCCTTACTTTATACATCTCATCGTATAGATTCATAATAGCACCACCTGGATATCCAAATGCTTTTTGGACACCCTCTTTTTTGAGTGATTCTAAAACGATCTGTGAGCCGTTTAACTCCATAAACTAATCCTTATTATATTTGAGGGAAAATTATAGCCAATTTTGTTGAAAGTGAAGT
>QNZU01000060.1 GCA_003978405.1 Sulfurospirillum sp. | reverse complement strand
TGTCGCAGTTCCAGCTTCAATCCCAGGAAGCCCTGAAGTGATGGCGAACAATGCCGTTATCGTTAAGATGACAAGAGTGATTTTGATTGCTCCTATGCTTATAGCACTTGGTATGTATCTATCTTTTCAAGCTAAAAAAAGAGGTGGCAAAACAGGTGATAAAATAAAATTGGTTATTCCATGGTTTGCAGTATATTTTATCGCAATGGCTGGATTTAACTCACTCCATCTAATACCTCAAAATATAGTTGATATTATCAATCAGATTGATACATTTTTACTCACTATGGCTATGACCGCTCTTGGTATGGGAACAATTTTCTCAAAATTTAAAGGTTTGGGACTAGCTCCGGTATATACGGCTCTTTCGATGTTTGTGTGGCTTGTTGTAGGTGGATTTGTTATCACAAAAGCCATCACTTCTATATTTTAATTTTTAAACAATTGTGCTATAATTGATTGATAAAATCAATTAAGGCACAAAATGACTCTAAAAGAGCTCGAACTTTTTTATCTGCTTTGTGATGATCCTCACATTTCACAACTTGCAAAGAAGTTAAGTATCAGCCAATCGGCTATTTCTCTATCGATAAAATCATTGGAAAAAAAACTACAAGAACCGCTCTTTGACAGATTGGGTAAAAAGCTGATGCTAAACGAAAGAGGAAGGCTCTTTAAGGAGCAGACATATCCGCATTTTTTGGCTCTAAAAGATGCAAAAGACCTATTTACAAAGGATAAATTATCCGGTATTTTAAAAGTGGCTTCAAGCAAAACTTTGGGTGAATTTATCATCCCTCAGATCATCTTTGAGTTTGCCGGGCTCTATCCAAATGTCAATATACAAAAAGATATCAAAAACTCATCCCAAATCATCTCCATGGTTCAATCTGGTGAGATAGATCTTGGGATTATCGAATCAGAGTGCAACGAACCAAATATCAAAAAAGAGAAGATTGGAGAGGATAATCTTGTCGTAGTCACAAGTGATAAAACTCTTTCAAACAAAGAGCTATATATAGATACACTCTCAGATAGAAAATGGATACTAAGAGAGAGTGGATCAGGCACAAGAGAGCTATTTTTAAAGACACTTGGAAACTTAAAAAAAGAGTTAAATATAGTGACGGAGTTTACAGAATTTGAGGAGATGAAGACACTTCTTGAAAAAAACAGAAATCTTCTTAGCTGTATATCAAAATTTGTCGTATCAAAAGATCTAAAAAGAGGTGATCTTTTTACATTGAAACTAAAAAATATCGATTTAAAAAGAGAACTCTTTATCATCTACCACAAAGATAAGTACCAAACATCTCTATTTAACTCCTTTAAAGAGTATATAAAAAAGAACTTCCAAGGATAATAATGGCAAAAAAGGCTACCAAAAAAGAGATAGAAGAGATAAAAAATATCTTTGTTGAAAAATACAACAAAGCAGTAACAGAGCTAGAGTATAAAAATCTCTACGAACTCTTAATCGCCGTGATGCTCTCAGCCCAGTGCACAGACAAAAGGGTAAATATCATCACCCCTGCCCTCTTTGAGAAATATCCAAGCACAAAAGAGTTGGCAAATGCAGATCTTGATGAAGTAAAAGAGCTTATAAAAACCTGCTCCTTTTTCAATAACAAAGCAAAAAATCTTATCAAAATGGCTAGATCAGTTGAGGAGGATTTTAAGGGAGAGATTCCTCTTGATCCAAAAGATCTGGTCAAACTTGCAGGAGTTGGAGAAAAAACAGCAAATGTCGTGATGATTGAATTCACTGGAGCCAACCTAATGGCAGTCGATACACATGTCTTTAGAGTTTCTCACAGGCTTGGTCTCTCAAGTGCCACAACTCCTAGCAAAACTGCCCAGGAACTTAGCAAAAAGTTCAAAACAAATCTTCACATACTCCATCAAGCGATGGTGCTTTTTGGAAGATATATCTGCACGGCAAAAAACCCAAAATGTGAAGATGAGTGCTTTTTAAAAGAGTTTTGCAAGACCAAGGATACATTCAAGGCTAAATAAGATACAATAACTCCTATTCATTTATTTAGGAGAAATTATGGAATTAACACAGTTATTATCAATTCACTCACTATTAGTAAAACTGTTTTTAGGTTTTATACTTGCAGGGTTTGCTGTTGCTTTGGTACCAAAAAGCATAGATAAAATAAAAAGGGCAAGTTTTATCTACACTATGATCTTCCAACTCATAGCTACAGCTATTTTAGCTACTGGTATTTATGCAATTGTTGCTTTTGATGTACCATTTGGTATGAGCGAAATCATCATGAGTATAGTCTGGGCCATCATGATGTTTGTAGAGATTAAAAAACACAAATATATTAAAAACAGTGCTTATGATGATATAGGCTTGGCAAAAAAGAGATTTTTAACTACCTCTATCATAGAACTTCTTCTTACAGCAGGTGTTGTTGTGATGATGATCTTAAAAGCAAAAGGTGTTTTGGCTATTTAAGCCTACACCATTTGTTTTATTCCCAAAATACTTTAGAAAAGAGTATATTTTAGAGATAAGTTTTGTTACTTATGTTTAACTTTGTAACATAATTAGTTATTTTTATTCATTTTAGTCTAATATTATTTACTTTTTGCGAACTATCTTACTACAATGATTCTAGTTTTAAGTAGGAGAACACATGAAAAAAGTATTATTAAGTTCTATGATTATATCTGTATTTGCTTTTGCAAACACAAAAGTTGACGATCTAAAATGGACAGGTGATTATGAGACTTTAGTAAATCTAAACTCTAATGCAAAAAATACCATTGAGGGAATAGATACAAACAAAAACGGAATCAGAGATGACATAGAGTATTTTGTTGTAAACAAATATAAAGACAAGCCATTTCAAAAAGAGCTCTTTTTAGAAGCTGCAAAAAAATTGCAAACCATTCTCACACTTCCAAAAAATGCCCCCGTAAAATTAAGAGCAAAGTTAGATCATGAGCTTATCAATATTTATACTTGCAGAGACTATATGCTATACAAACTAGAAGCCAAAAATATCGATGAAGAGCTAAAGAACAAACTCATCTTTAAATCAAAAGTCCTAAATACAAAAGATAGACTAAAAAGATATCTAACTCACAAGCAATTGGTACCAATCAATGAAGATGATATGGAATATAACACCATCAATAACGAAAGAAAAAATTGCGAACTCAAATATCAAAAATTTATAAATAAAGATATGATTACATCAAACTAAAATATGCTAAACTCTCTTCATGAGTCAGAGAGTTATAGTATATGGGGATATCCACGGGTGCTTAAAAGAGTTTAAAAAACTAAGAGAAAAGATAAAACCTACAAAAAATGATATCGAGATTAGCACCGGTGATTTTATCAATAAAGGTTTTCACTCAATAAAAGTGCTCAGATACATAGAAAAAAACAATATCCTCTCTGTTAGAGGCAACAATGAAGATAAAATTGTAAAAGGCTATGAGAAGTATAAAAAAGAGGGAAAGAAAGCTATTAGCAATCTTAGAGCTGATGAAATAGCACTGATCAAAGAGATATCAAAACGAGATTATCACTATCTCAAATCACTACCTTTTTATCTGAAAATCAACAATCTAACTGTCGTGCATGCCGGAATACCTCTTGGAGTAAAATTGAAAAAAAATATGAGTGAAAAAGATAAAAAATCTCTTACACTTTTAAGGTTTTACAACAAGGATTTGGTACCAATTCCTTACAGAGACAAAGAGAATAGATACAAATTTTGGAGTGAACTTTATGATGGTAGAGAGGGATTTGTAGTGTTTGGTCACCATCCGTTTCCAAAACCAAAAATTGACAAATATGCCATAGGCATAGATACAGGCTGTGTTTATGGCGGAAAACTAAGTGCTGTGGTGTTTAAAATGAAAAATGAAAAAGTTGACACCAAAAAATATAAGATATATCAGGAAAAATCTAGCAAAAACTACTGGCACATAGTTTGTTCAAGGTAATATCGACACTTCTTTTAAGAGACTCCAGATTATACCCTCCCTCAAGTAAAAATGCAATAGGCAGGTTTTCATACTCTTTTAATATCAAATCTATCAACTTTCCAAGAGCATCAAAACTGATTTGAGCACTTGATATCTCCTCATCTTTCATAAGATCATATCCGGCTGAAACTAAAACAATATCAGGTTTGAAATCTTTTGGCAATGCTTCAAAAAGTTTTAAAAACTCTCTATCTGTGATAAAATTCTCATAAGGCATATTTTTGGTATAACCCCTGCCTCTCCCACTGCCAATCTCACCGGCAGTACCGGTAAATGGATAGTTATGAGCTTCATGGGTACTAAAATAATACACACTATCATCTTCGTAAAAGATATCCTGGGTTCCATTTCCATGATGAACATCAAAATCGATAATCAAGACATTTTTATACCCCGACTCTTGAGCAAACTTTGCCATCAATGCTATATTGTTAAAGATACAAAATCCCTGACCGGTGATTATTTCAGCATGGTGTCCTGGTGGACGAAGATTTAAAAAAGCCCTTTTTGAAACTCCACTTTTAAAAGCCTCTACAACTACTTTGGTACTACATGCCGCTCTTTTTGCGACTTCATAACTCCCTTGACTTAAAATCGTATCACTGCTAATTATCATCCTAACACCATTTTCATATCCACTCTCAACCCAATCAACATAACTTTGATCGTGAATTTTATATAACTCCTCTTTGGTACCATCTCTTAAAGGAAGAGAGTTTAAATGGTATTTACTCACAGCCAACTCATCTATAATCCTAACTCTGCTATCTATCTCAAGATGATTGCCCGTATCATGCAAAAAAGATTGCGGATCGCTTAGATATAATGGTTTCATGATTTCTCCCTCAAAGAACCCTAAACCAAAGGCTCATCCATCTCTTTTGGTATATCTACTCCCATCAGCTTTAAAACTGTCGGTGCGATATTGTTCAAGCCACCGGCTTTGACCTTCTCTACCCCATCTGCCATCACAAAGCAGTAAACATCATAGGTTGTATGATTTGTCAATCTCTCACCCTTTTCATTTTTCATCTCTTCGCAGTTTCCATGATCGCTTGTAAGAATCAGTGCATAGCCCTCCTCTTTTGCCACCTTTATCAAGCTATCAAGCTCTTTATCTACAGCTTCGACCGCTTTGATCCCAGCTTCATAGTTTCCGGTGTGTCCTACCATATCTCCGTTGGCAAAATTGACCACGACAAAATCATAACCCTCTCTCATAGCCTTTTGGACATTTTGACTAACTTCCGGAGCACTCATTTGCGGCTTTTCATCATAGGTTTTAACACTTGGACTTGGTACCAAAACCCTACTCTCATTCAAAAAAGGCTCCTCAACACCACCGTTTAGAAAGAATGTCACATGAGCATACTTCTCCGTCTCTGATGTGTGTAGCTGAGTAAGACCTGCATTTGAGATCACCTCTGCTAGTGTATTTTTTGGAGGCTCCTCTTTGAAGAGGATTGGATATGAAAACTCTTTGTTATACTCTGTCATTGTAGCGATATTTAGATCGATATGCTCTTTGTCAAATCCTTTAAACTCACTATCTCCAAGAGCTTCAACAATCTGCCTCATCCTATCACTTCTAAAGTTGGCAAAGATCACTCCATCACCACTTTTTAACCCCTCATACCCCTTAAATGCCACAGGCTCTATAAACTCATCATAGATCTCCTTTTGGTACTGAGAGTCGATATACTCTAATGGGGAAAGATCAGTTTTTGGTGTCGCTTTGGCGATGGCATTGTAAGAAAGCTCTATTCTATCCCATCTCTTATCTCTATCCATGATGTAAAATCTTCCACTCATCGTAGCTATCTTGATATTTTCACTCTCTAACTCTTCAACCTCTTTTAGATACTCTTTGGCAGAATCTGGTGCTACATCTCTACCGTCAGTTATAAGATGAAGATAGACTTTTTTACCCTGATCTTGGGCTATCTTTGCCAAACCCTCTATATGAACTAGATGAGAGTGAACTCCACCATCACTCATCAAGCCCACGATATGGATATCATTTGAAGATGATAAAATCTCCTTTAAAACCTCATTATCTTTTAGTGTTCCATCCTCTATCGCTTTTGTGATCTTGACTAGGTTTTGGTATAGCACTCTTCCGCTTCCTATACACATATGCCCTACTTCGCTGTTTCCCATCTGCCCCTCAGGAAGTCCCACGGCCAAACCTGAAGTCTTGACAAAATTGTAAGGCACACTTTCAAACAGATACTCATAAGCACTCTTTTTTGCATTGCAAAAGGCATTATCCTTACAACTCTCCCTATGTCCGATCCCATCGGTAATCACTAATAATACTTTCTGTTTTGCTCTCATCTTCTCCCCTCATCTTAAGCTGCTTTTTACTACAATCCACATAATTTTTATAAGGAACTGCCAAGTTGTTATACCTATTATATCAAATTTTTCACATCAATTTGTTTCAGTATATTACCGTTCGTTCAGGTATATCGTTTTTTATAGGCTTTGTTTTAACACTCATTTTGATGCCAAAGTTCATCAAATGGGCAAAAAGCAAAAACGCATCCCAACCCATCTATGAACTAGCCCCAAAATCGCACCAAGCCAAAAACAAAACTCCTACAATGGGTGGAATAGTATTCTTATTTTCTACCCTTGTAGCAGTGCTGATGACTATCAAGTTTAGCTCTATGTATGCCATAGGAGGGGTTTTGACCCTCACTCTTTTTGCGATAATCGGCATCAAGGATGATATATCCAAAATAACCCACAACAAAAACAGTGCAGGACTCACCTCAAGATCAAAGTTACTGATGCAAATCATCGCATCACTCATCATATCTTTGTATCTATACTTTAACCACTTCTCAACAGAACTTTATGTCCCTTTTAACAAGTATCCTATTTTTGATATGGGGATTTTAGCACTTGCTTTTTGGACTTTTGTGATGGTATCAACCACAAATGCGGTCAATCTCACAGATGGATTAGATGGACTTGCTACGGTGCCTTCGATCTTCTCGATTTTGTCTTTGAGTGTCTTTGTCTATGTGATGGGACATGCAATACTTAGTCAATACCTACTGGTACCAAACTACAAAGGTATAGGAGAAGTGACCATCATAGCCGCCGGTTTGATAGGTTCACTCATAGGATTTTTGTGGCATAACTGCCATCCGGCGGAAGTTTTTATGGGAGATAGCGGTAGTCTAGCCCTTGGCGGATTTATCGCATATATGGCAATCATCACCAAAAATGAGATACTGCTTATCGCTATCGGTTTTGTCTTTGTGATGGAGACAATTTCGGTGATACTTCAGGTAGGAAGCTACAAAACCAGAAAAAAGAGAGTCTTTCACATGGCTCCAATCCACCACCACTTTGAGATCAAAGGTTGGGCAGAAAACAAGATCATAGTCAGATTTTGGATCATCGCCCTCATATCAAACCTCATAGCCCTAATCACCCTAAAGATCAGGTAATGACGCTCTTTGGATACGGAAAAACCACAAAAGCGATAGCCGATAGATTTGGTAACTGCAAAATCTATGATGACAAGTTTACTGCCTTTAGCAGTGACAAGTTTGGGAATGAGTTCTACCCAAGCGAAGATTTCAAACCACAAAACTCCAACCTTGAGGTAACCAGTCCCGGTATCGCCCCCTCTCATCCTCTCATAAAAAGTGCCAAAAATCTCATCAGCGAGTATGATCTCTTTGCCAAAAAGATGCCAGTATCCATCTGGATAAGCGGAACAAACGGCAAGACAACCACTACACAGATGATAGGAGCCTTGCTTCAAGATATAGGAGCAGAGCTAGGAGGAAATATCGGAAAACCTTTGGCGAAACTAAACGAAGATGTCCCATTGTGGATTCTTGAGACTAGCTCTTTTACACTCCACTACACCAATAACGCCAAACCAAACATCTACATACTACTTCCAATCACCCCAGATCACATCTCTTGGCACGGCAGTTTTAGAGCCTATGAAGAAGCAAAACTAAAACCACTAGCGATGATGGAAGAGGGATCAGTTGCAATCGTTCCTAAAAAATATGCCGATACCAAGAGCCTTGCTACAATCATAGGCTATGAGAGTGCCTCGGATTTGGCAGATGAGTTTGGCATAGAGTTGGAGAAGTTGAGATTTGATGAGCCGTTTTTAACAGATGCACTTTTAGCATTGAGTGTGCAAAAAATTCTCTTTGACAGGCTTGATTATGAAAAGATAAACAGCTTTGAGATAGGAGAGCACAGAGTTGAGAAAATTTTGGATCACAAAGGAAGAGTCTGGATAAACGACTCAAAAGCTACAAATCCAGATGCCACCATAGCAGCCCTAAAGAGCTTCAAAGACAAACAACTCTTTTTGATCCTTGGAGGAGTTGACAAGGGAGCAGATCAAAGAGAGCTGTTTGAGTTTTTGAGTGGTTTGGATGTCACGATTTTCACTATCGGTAAAAACGAAAAGAGACTAAATGACTTAGCAAAAGAGTTCAAGATCATAGCCAAGCCCTGCTCAACTCTAAAAAGAGCCGTCAAAGAGATAGACCTTCTCCACACCGAAAACTCCATCGCCATCCTCTCCCCGGCAGCCGCGAGTTTGGATCAGTTTGAGTCTTATGCTAAGAGGGGGGAGGAGTTCAAAGAGAGGGTGCTTACCATAGATCGTGCCAATTAGAGCCATCATATACTCTTAGTTTGTGTGTGCCACTATCCATATAGATATCTCCCTCAGCTGGATCTGATGGTTCACTTGTAGGCTCTAGTCTTAGGACTCCGTTTATGTGTAGTTTTCTGGCAGGAGTTGTTGTGCCGATACCGACATTTCCATCACCTTGGATCGTAACTCTTGCTTTTTGACCTGTTACAAATTGTATGGGTACATTCTCACTTGTATCTGAAGAGATATATAGTGCATTTCCTATAGAATCTGTAAAAATCTGACCTACATTACCTACTAAACCAAACACTCCGTCTGTTGTACCACCATCTTGTTTTAAAAAAAGTTTTGGGTTGTTCATCATTATCTGTATCTGCTTCGATAATAACTGTCGCATCTCCACTGGTACCGCTTGAGATGTGAAGGTTTGCTTGAGGACTTGGAGTTCCTATACCAATTTTCCCCGTAGTCATATCATCAGAGTAAATCACATTTCCGATATTTAGCTGATTGCTGCCGTTTTCATCTGGTGCATCTACATTGTAGCCTATGATGATGTTCTTTGCACCAGTTTTTATATTATCTCCTGCTGCATATCCTAAAAGTGTGTTGTAGTTTGCTCCTGTTTGTAAAGAGTATCCTGCACTATATCCAAACAGTGAATTTCCAACGATATTTGATGAGTTTTCTATACCATGTCCTGATACTGCGCCAACAGCAGTATTATAATTTCCTATAATATTGAACAAAAGTGAATCTAAACCTACTGCCGTATTATGATGTCCTGTAGTATTTTTCCATAGTGTTGCATATCCAAGTGCTGTATTATAATATCCTATAGTGTTTACATTAAGAGATAATGCTCCTTGTGCTGTATTATGATGCCCTGTGGTGTTATTACTAAGAGAATTTACTCCTATTGCAGTATCATAAAACCCTATAGTATTCTTATAAAGAGAGCTTACTCCTATTGCAGTATTATAACTAGCTTCATAACTATGATTTGCATCTTTACCCATCGTAAAATTACCGGCATTTTTACCGATAAAAGTATTATATCCATTAGGCTTAGCACCATCTCCTGTTGGGTGTGAGAAGTTGTGTATAAAAGCCACTCCATCTTTATAGATCACTCCAGTAGAGGTGCTGTTTGTATCTTGAAGGTTTATGTTTCCTGCTATGTCAAGTTTTTGAGATGGAGAAGTTGTGCCGATACCAACATT
>QNZU01000070.1 GCA_003978405.1 Sulfurospirillum sp. | reverse complement strand
TAAAAATTAATATATTGATAAGGATGTAGTTATGGCAGTAACAAAAGAAGATGTTTTAGAGTTTATCTCAAATATGTCTGTTTTAGAGTTAAGTGATTTGGTAAAAGAGTTTGAGGAGAAATTTGGTGTTTCTGCTCAACCAACAGTTGTTGCAGGTGGTGCAGCAGCAGGTGGAGATGCAGGAGCTGCAGAGAAAGATGAATTTGATGTAATTCTTACAAGTGCTGGAGATAAGAAGATCAATGTTATTAAAGCAGTTCGTGCTCTTACTGGTCTTGGACTTAAAGAGGCTAAAGAGGCAGTTGAAGGTTGCCCTACACCAATCAAAGAGGGTGTTAGCAAAGACGACGCAGAAGAGGCTAAAAAGCAACTCGAAGAAGCTGGTGCTAGCGTAGAGCTTAAGTAATTAATATATTTGTCGGAGTGATCCGGCAGATATAAGTTGGATATTAATCCAAGATCTTTTATTTATGCTATTATAAGTAAAATATGTTGGATAGAGTGTCTCTTTCCTAAAACAAATTTGCAAATTAAAACTTCTACAAGGTAGGCCTATGTTAAACAGTTTACGCTCAGGGAATCGACTAAGAGTCGATTTTGCTAAAAATCTAAAACAGATTGATGTTCCAAATCTACTTCAACTTCAACAAAAAAGTTATGAACACTTTTTGGATGCAGACGACAAGTATGATGAAAGTGGTATTGAAAAAGTTTTTAAATCTATATTTCCAATTCATGATGCACAAAATAGATTGACTTTAGAGTATGTTGAGAGTGAGGTTGGAAAACCTAAATATACTATTAGAGAGTGCATGGATAGGGGATTGACTTACTCAGTATACTTGAAGATGAAAATAAGACTTATTCTTTGGGACAAAGATGAAAAAAGTGGAGAAAAAAAAGGTGTTCAAGATATAAAAGAGCAATTTCTTTATATCAGAGACATTCCTTTGATGACAGATAGAACATCTTTTATTATCAATGGAGTAGAAAGAGTTGTGGTAAACCAACTTCACAGAAGTCCAGGAGTGATTTTTAAAAGCGAAAAAAGTTCTACTGTTGCAAATAAACTACTCTATTCTGCTCAAATCATTCCAGATCGTGGTAGTTGGCTATATTTTGAGTATGATGCTAAAGATACTCTCTATGTAAGAATTAACAAGCGAAGAAAGGTACCAGTTACTATACTTTTTAGAGCTCTTGGTTATAGTAAGCAGGATATTTTGAAGCTATTTTATCCTATCCAAAAAGTAAAAATCAAAAAAGATAAATTTTTAGTTGATTTTGATGAAGAGGCATACCTTGAGAGAGTCGAATATGATCTTAAAGATGATAAAGGGAACTTAATAGTATCAGCTGGTAAAAGATTAACTGCTAGAAAAGCAAAAAAATTAAAAGAAGAGGGATTAAAAACTATTGAGTATCCATCAGATGTTTTAATGGATAGGTTTTTAGCATCTCCTGTCATAGATCCTGAAAGTGGAGAAGTTATCTTTGAAACATTAACAAAATTGGATGAAAATAAATTATCAAAAATTATCGAGCTTGGATTTAAAGAGATTGATATTGCCAATGATTTAGCTCCTGGAGCAGACAGATCTATCATCAATGCCTTTTTAGCCGACAATGAAACTCTAAAAGCATTAAAACAAAGTGAAGAGATAGAAGATGAAAATGATCTTTCTGCTATAAGAATATATAAAGTAATGAGACCAGGTGAACCAGTTACTAAAGATGCTGCAGTAGCATTTGTTCATGATCTGTTTTTTAATCCTGAAAGATATGATCTTACTAAAGTTGGTCGTATGAAGATGAATCATAAGCTTAATATCAATGTTCCTAGTTATATTACTGTATTGACTAAGCAAGATATTGTAAGTGTGGTTCAGTACCTTCTTGGAGTTAAGAATGGAAAAGGACAGATTGACGATAGAGATCACTTAGGAAATAGAAGAATCAGATCAATAGGTGAGCTTCTTTCAGTTGAGTTGCACTCAGGTCTTGTAAAGATGCAAAAGTCAATTAAAGATAAATTTACAACACTGAGTGGTTCGATTGAGGAGCTGATGCCTCATGATCTAATCAACTCAAAAATGATCACAAATACTATCATTGAGTTTTTTACCAGTGGGCAGCTTTCACAGTTTATGGATCAGACCAATCCACTCTCCGAAGTAACACACAAAAGAAGACTTTCTGCACTTGGAGAGGGTGGTCTTGTAAAAGAGAGAGCCGGATTTGAAGTTAGAGATGTTCACCCCACTCACTATGGAAGAATTTGTCCTGTTGAGACACCAGAAGGGCAAAACATCGGTCTAATTAACACCCTTGCAAATTATGCAAAAGTTAATGATTTAGGTTTTGTAGAGGCACCATATAGAGTTGTAAAAAATGCCAAAGTCACTGATGAAGTTGTATATCTTACTGCTACTCAAGAAGAGGGCAAAGTGATGGCACCAGGTTCTGTAAAACTTGATAAAGATGGAAATATTGTTGAGGACTTGGTAGAAGCTAGAATTGATGGAGAGATCAGATTGATAGAGAAAGAGAAAGTTGATTACTATGATCTTTCATCTGGAATGGTAATGGGTGTAGCAGCGAGTTTGATTCCATTTTTGGAGCATGATGATGCCAACAGAGCTTTGATGGGATCAAACATGCAGCGACAAGCGGTACCTCTTTTATGGAGTGATGCTCCATATGTAGGAACTGGAACAGAGAAGATTGTTGCAAGAGATGCATGGGAAGCAATCAAGGCAAATAGAGGTGGAACAGTAGAAAAAGTTGATAGTAGAAACATCTATATACTTGGTGAGGATGAAAACGGACCATTTATAGATCACTATTGGCTACATAAAAATATGAGAACAAACCAAAACACATCATTTTCACAAAGACCTATCGTTAAAAAGGGTGATGTTGTCCAAAAAGGCGATGTGATAGCTGATGGTCCTAGTATGCAACGAGGTGAAATGGCTCTTGGAAAAAATGCTCTTGTTGCTTTTATGCCGTGGAACGGATATAACTATGAGGATGCTATCGTAATTAATGAGAGACTCATTAGAGAAGATACATTTACTTCAGTTCATATTTATGAGAAAGAGGTAGAAGCTAGAGAGCTTAAAGATGGAGTTGAAGAGATTACTAAAGATATTCCAAATGTCAAAGAGGATAACCTTTTTCATCTTGATGAGAGTGGTATCGTAAAAGTTGGTACCTATGTCAAACCAGGAATGATATTAGTGGGAAAAGTTTCACCAAAAGGTGAAGTAAAACCAACTCCTGAAGAGAGACTACTTCGTGCAATTTTTGGGGAAAAAGCTGGGCATGTTGTCAATAAATCACTATATTGTCCACCATCAATGGAGGGAGTAGTTGTTGATGTAAAAATCTTTACTAAAAAAGGTTATGACAAAGATCCAAGATCGTTAGAGGCTTACGATAATGAGAAAGAGATACTTGATAGAAATCATCATGATAGATTGTTAATGATAGATAGAGAGGAGTTGTTAAAAGTAAATAAACTTCTCTCTTCTACTCCACTTGCATCAAAATGTGAAGTTAATGGCAAAGAGTATAAAAAGGGTGATACAATACCTAAAGAGGAAATCGAAGGAGTTAATAGATTTGCATTAAATAGCATCATTAAATCATTTCCAAAAGAAACTCAAGATGAGTATAATGCTTTAAAAACTCACTTCCAAAATGAGAAAAAAAGACTTAGAGAAGAGCATGATGAAAAGCTTTCTATCTTAGAAAAAGATGATATTTTACCAAGTGGAGTTACAAAGCTTGTAAAAGTCTATATTGCCACAAAAAGAAAACTGAAAGTTGGTGATAAGATGGCTGGACGACACGGAAACAAAGGTATTGTCTCAAATATTGTTCCAGATGTTGATATGCCTTATCTTGAAAATGGTGAAACTGTTGATGTAGTATTAAACCCACTAGGTGTACCAAGTCGTATGAATATTGGTCAAATTTTAGAAGTTCACTTAGGATATGCAGGAAGAAGGCTTGGACAGCAAATAGAAGAGCAGTTCAAAGAGCAACAAAGTGAGTGGATCAAAAACTTAAGAGCTAAAATGATAGAGATTGCAGATGTTGCAAAGTTTTCCAATGCAAAAGAGTTTATAGGAAACTTAAGTGATGAGAAACTTCTTGATTATGCAAGAGATTGGAGCAGGGGTGTTAGATTTGCCACTCCAATTTTTGAGGGTGTAAATGAAGAGGAGTTTAAAAAGATTTTTGAACTTGCAAAAATTGACAGTGACGGTAAGAGTGTCTTGTATGATGGGCGAACCGGCGAAAAGATGAAAGAGAGAGTCAATGTTGGTGTGATGTATATGTTAAAACTTCACCACTTGGTAGATGAGAAAGTTCATGCAAGAAGCACAGGACCATATTCACTAGTAACACAACAGCCTGTTGGTGGTAAGGCACTATTTGGTGGTCAAAGATTTGGAGAGATGGAGGTTTGGGCACTTGAGGCTTACGGAGCAGCTCAAACTCTAAAAGAGATGCTAACGATCAAATCTGATGATGTAGAAGGAAGAATGCAAGCCTACAAGGCAATTACAAGAGGAGAGAATGTCCCATCAACTGGAATTCCTGAGACATTCTTTGTTTTGACAAATGAACTAAAAGCTTTGGCACTTGATGTAGAGATATTTGAAGAAGGGGAAGACAATGAAGAATCTGATTCCGATAGAGATTAATGAGGAGAACCGTCCAAGAGATTTTGAGGCGTTCAAACTAAAACTAGCTAGCCCCGAGAGAATTTTATCGTGGAGTTATGGTGAGGTAAAAAAGCCTGAGACCATTAACTATAGAACTTTAAAACCTGAGAGAGACGGACTCTTTTGTGCCAAAATTTTTGGACCTGTAAGAGATTATGAGTGTCTTTGTGGTAAATATAAAAAGATGAGATACAAAGGTATCAAATGTGAAAAATGTGGAGTTGAAGTAACCACTAGCCGTGTGAGAAGATCAAGAATGGGTCATATAGAGCTTGTTACTCCGGTAGCTCACATCTGGTATGTAAATTCACTTCCAAGTAGAATAGGAACACTACTTGGAATCAAGATGAAAGATCTTGAGAGGGTGTTGTATTATGAAGCATATATCGTTAAAAATCCTGGTGATGCTTATTATGATCATGAAAATACAAATCCTGTAAAAGCATACGATGTGCTAAATGAAGAGCAGTATATCAGTTTAGAGCAGAGATTTGCACATACTGGTTTTGATGCTAGAATGGGTGGAGAGGTAGTTCGTGAGATACTTGAAGAGATCGATTTGGTGGAATTGCTTCTAGCACTAAAAGAGGAGTTAGGTACCACTAAAAGTGAAGCAAAGAAAAAAACTATTATAAAAAGATTGAAAGTAATAGAGTCATTTGTAAATTCTGGTAACAGACCTGAATGGATGATGATCACAATCTTACCTGTTCTTCCTCCTGATCTTAGACCACTTGTAGCACTTGATGGTGGAAAATTTGCAGTAAGCGATGTAAATGATTTGTATAGAAGAGTGATCAACAGAAACTCAAGATTGAAAAGATTGGTAGATCTTGAAGCACCTGAAATAATAGTTAGAAATGAAAAAAGAATGCTTCAAGAGGCTGTTGATGCTCTATTTGATAACGGAAGAAGAGCAAATGCTGTTAAGGGTGCAAATAAAAGACCTTTAAAATCGCTTAGTGAAGTTATCAAAGGTAAGCAGGGGCGTTTTAGACAAAATCTTCTTGGAAAAAGGGTTGATTTCTCTGGTCGTTCTGTTATCGTTGTAGGACCAAATCTTAGAATGGATCAGTGTGGATTGCCAAAAACTATGGCATTGGAGCTTTTTAAACCACATCTACTAGCGAAGCTTGAAGATAAAGGTTATGCTACGACTATCAAACAGGCAAAAAGGATGATTGAACAAAAGACAAATGAAGTCTGGGAATGTTTAGCTGAGATTGTTGATGGCTATCCTGTGATGCTTAACCGTGCACCTACACTTCATAAACTTTCTATTCAAGCATTTCATCCAGTACTGATTGATGGAAAAGCAATTCAACTTCATCCACTTGTATGTTCTGCTTTTAATGCTGACTTTGATGGTGACCAGATGGCTGTGCACGTGCCTCTTTCAAGAGAAGCCATAGCTGAGTGTAAAGTCTTGCTACTCTCTTCAAATAATATTTTACTACCGGCTTCAGGAAAGTCTATTGCTGTTCCTAGTCAGGATATGGTACTTGGACTTTACTATCTTAGTATGGAAAAAGATGGAGCAAAAGGCGAGAATAAGCTCTTTGCAAATATTGATGAGATTATGATTGCAATTGATAGTGGTGTTGTAGAGACTCAAACCAAGATTAAGAGTGTTGTTGATGGAAAAATTGTCAGAACGACTGTGGGTAGGATGATTATTAAATCTATTCTTCCAGATTATGTTCCTGAAGATTTGTGGAACAGACTCTTAAAAAAGAAAGATATTGGAGCTTTAGTTGATTATATCTACAAAGTGGGTGATACTTATGATACTGCCGATATTTTGGATCACTTAAAAGACCTAGGTTTTCAATACTCCACAATGGCCGGTATATCTATCTCTATTGATGATATTATTGTGCCTGAAGATAAGCAGGAGATTGTAAATGAATCAAAGGCAAAGGTAATTGAGATTCAACAGCAATTCTCAGCAGGTCTTTTGACTGAGCAAGAGAGATACAACAAAATTGTTGATATTTGGACAGACACAAATAATAGACTTGCTTCAGAAATGATGGATCTAATAGAAAAAGATAAGAACGGTTTTAACTCTATCTATATGATGGCAGATTCTGGCGCTAGAGGTAGTGCGGCTCAAATTAGACAGCTTGCTGGTATGAGAGGATTGATGGCAAAACCTGATGGTAGTATTATTGAGACTCCGATTCTCTCAAACTTTAAAGAGGGTTTGAATGTCCTTGAGTACTTTATCTCTACTCACGGTGCTAGAAAAGGTCTAGCCGATACTGCACTAAAAACAGCAAATGCCGGATATTTGACTAGAAAACTTGTTGATGTAAGCCAAAATGTAAAAATATCAGAAGATGATTGTGGAACTCACGAAGGAATTGAAATAGCTGAAATCAATATCCATGGTGAATTGGTGGAGTCCTTGGAAGATAGAATTTTAGGTAGAGTATTGTCTGAAAATATAATAGATCCTATAACAAATGAGGTTTTATTTGTCGAAGGAACACTTATAAAAGAAGAAGATGCGAGAAATATAAAAGAAGCTGGTATTAAATCTGTAGTAATTAGAACTCCAATTACTTGTAAAGCTCAAAAAGGGTGCTGTTCAAAATGTTATGGACTTAACCTTGCAAAAGCAAAATTGGTAAACAAGGGTGAAGCGGTAGGAATTATTTCAGCTCAGTCAATTGGTGAGCCAGGAACTCAGCTTACTCTTAGAACATTCCACATTGGTGGTACTGCTTCAACTGATCAACAAGATAGACAGATTGTTGCTAAAAAAGAGGGATTTATTAGGTATTATGAGTTAAAAACTTATACTACAAGCAGTGGTGATAAGATAGTAGCAAACAGAAGAAATGCTGCAATCTTGCTTGTAGAACCAAAGATAAAAGCACCGATTGATGGTAAGCTTACAGTTGAATTTGTTCATGAAGAGGTTGTGTTAAGCATTAAAGGTAAAAAAGATAGTGTCAAATTTGTTTTGAGGAAAAATGATCTTGTCAAACCTAATGAACTATCTGGAATCAGCGGAAAAATGGAGGGTAAATTTTATCTTCCTTATGAAGATGGTGCAACAATCCAAGAGGGCGAGAGTATAGTTGAAGTGATCAAAGAGGGCTGGAATGTCCCAAGTCGTATCCAGTTTGGTAGTAAAGTGCTTGTTGATGATGGAGTTCCAGTAACTCAGGAGATAAAAGCAGGTTCTAAAGGTGTGATAAAGTTCTTTAGACTTGTAGGTGATTATCTTGAGAGGATTAAAGATATCAAAAAAGGTGATAAAGTCGAGGAAAAAGGACTTTTTGCTGTGATTGCAGATACTCAAGAAAGAGAGGCTACAAGGCATTATATCCCAAGAGGATCAGTCTTGATGGTTGATGATAATGAGAGTGTTGAGAGTGATACAATTATCGTCACACCAAAAAACAAAGAGCAGATTGTCATAGCCGAGTGGGATCCATACTCTACCCCAATAATAGCTGAAGAAGATGGTGTAGTTAAATTTGAAGATATTGAGCCAGGTATTAGTGTTACTGAACAGATGGATGAGTTAAGTGGTCAAGTTAGATTGATGGTAAATGAATATCTTCCTGCAGGTATGAAACCTACAATTGTTTTGTCAACTAAAAGTGGTGATCTTAAAAGATATACACTTGATCCAAAAACATCAATCCTTGTTCAAGACGGACAAGAGGTTAAAGTTGCCGATGAACTTGCAAAGACTCCAAAAGCTCAGGCAAAATCAAAAGATATCACCGGTGGTCTTCCTAGAGTTAGTGAATTGTTTGAGGCAAGAAAGCCAAAATCACCTGCACTTTTATCTGAAGTAGCTGGAGTTGTTAGATTTGGTAAGCCTTTAAGAGGAAAAGAGAGACTCATAATCGACACAAAAGATGGTGGTAGTTATGAATATTTTGTCGATAAAAACAGACAAATTCAAGTTCACGCTGGTGAGTTTGTTCAAGTGGGTGAAAAGCTAACTGACGGAGATATCTCAAGTCATGATATATTAAGAATTTTGGGTGAGAAGGCACTTCACTACTATATGATAAGTGAGATTCAACAAGTCTATCGATCCCAAGGTGTTGCAATCAGTGATAAGCATATAGAGATTATTATCTCTCAAATGCTAAGACAAGTTAAGATTGTAGATAATGGAGATACAAACCTAATTATCGGTGATTTGGTAGGTAGAAGAAAACTTCAAGAGGAGAATGCCAGAATACTCGCAATTGGTGGTGAACCAGCAATCGCAGAACCTACACTTCTTGGAGTAACTAGAGCTGCAATTAATGCAGACTCCATCATCTCTGCCGCTTCATTCCAAGAGACTACTAAGGTATTGACTGAAGCTAGTATTGCCGGAAAAGTAGATTACCTAGAAGATCTAAAAGAGAATGTAATCCTTGGTAGAATGATTCCTGTTGGAACAGGACTCTATAAAGATCAAAAGATTAAACTTTCAATATCTGAATAAATAGAAGTCCACTTTATGTGGGCTTCTAAACTTTCTAAAGCACCATAATTTAAGCATATTCTAAACTCAATTTTTGTATTATTGGCGACCTTTATTGGAAGCATTTCAATGAAGAAAATTTAATTTTAAGGAAATAGTGTGCCTACTATCAATCAATTGGTAAGAAAAGAGCGAAAAAAGGTGATCAAAAAGTCTAAATCGCCGGCACTT
>QNZU01000043.1 GCA_003978405.1 Sulfurospirillum sp. | reverse complement strand
TTAGCATAGTCATCAGTAGTTAAAACCACTTCATTTGGGCTCTTGCCAAATCCGGGCATATCGATATACAGATGCCTAAAGTCGCCAAAAAAGTCGCCAAATGCACTCTTCATCAACTCTTTGCTACTTCCCCAACCATGCAAGAAGACAAGAGTAGGGCTGTTTTTGGGATTGATTAGATCGTAGTGAATTTGGAATTTGCTATCTTTGTAGTCTATTTCTCGTAGAGCCATTAATATAATCTACCTTTGGTATAATAGTTGAATGGATGATTTTACTAAAATAAAGCTTATCAACTCACTTATCGATGTAGTAGATCGATTTTACACCCTAAAAGACGAGAGAGAGTTTGAAGAGAGTTTGAGACTAAAGGGGTTTTGCGAAGGACTCTCATATGCACTTATTCAAATGGGTGCACTTGATAGCAAAGAAGCAGAAGTGATAATGAATGGGCTAGGAAAGAGACTAAGCATGAAAGATATTAAACAACCACAAACTCCTCCGCCAGTTAATCCCAAAGTAGATATAACAGAATCAACTATGCTAAATGAGCTGAAAAAAGAGGCTAAAGAGCTCAAAATTGACACATCAACCTTACATTCCAGTCTTATCTCCAAGTCAAAAGATAAAGAGAAAGATTTGGATCTACCGACATTTTTAAGAAAGAGGAAAAATTAACCTAACTCCAGATCGGCTCTTCATCCATGGAGGGTAAATTATGCAGTTTTTGATGAGGTTTATATGAGAGTTTATAGTTCAAACTTTCACAATCTTTTACACTGTATCCAAGATATATCCAACTAAGTCCCATATCGTAAGCTAGTTTTATCTGCTCATAAAGAGAGTATCTTCCAAGAGAGAAATCTTTAAAATCAGGATCATAATAGAAGTAAATCGATGAAATTCCATCATCAACAATATCAATCAAATCGACTCCAACAAGCCTGTTTTTTATATAATAATCAATCTCTTTTGCAAATGTCGAAGCACCTTTGATATAGAGGTCATCGTATGATTCACTGTTTATTGGGTAATAATCCCAGCCTCTTTTGTCTTGCATATATTTATGATATTTTTCATAAAGTTCCAATCTATCTTGGCTAAGGGAAGGCTTTGTCAATATCGATTTTGTATTTTTGTTTTTTTTGATTACTCTTCTTGCAGATTTTCCAAATCGGAACTTTTTTACATCAACTCTAAGACTTACACACTCACTGCATGCTTTACAAGATGGCCTTGAAAAATATTTACCAAATCTCCTCCAACCCTGCCTTGTTAAAGTTGAGACCAAAGATGAGGAGCACTCATTGACATATTTGTATGACATTTGCATTCTTTTGTCATCAAGATAGACACACTTTGTTTCAAGTGTAGTAAACTCTATCACCTCCTCATCAAAAAACGGGATCTTCTTCACAACTATCCTAAAAGTTTTTGGTACTCGTTTTGCAATTCATACTTGATCTTCGAAGCTTCAACTCTACCATTGACACAACTATCTTTGATAATATTTTCAAATCTCATCAAAATATCTGCCAAATCCCCTTCGATCTCTTTTCTTCTTTTGCCTTTTGCCAAACTTCCCTCATATAAAGATGCTCTTCTAATTAGAGTGTTCAACTCTTTTACGATGCTCTTCTCATCACAACTCTCATTTTTGCAAAGCTTTGGATTTTCACACTCCATATCGCTGTCCAGGTCTCTTTTAACCTCTCTTATCTTATCTATGATCGTTGAAGCAAATTTCGCATATCGTGGTGAATTATCCCTTGCATTCTCTTCAATTTTCTTTGTAACTTTATTGATATTTTGATACATCAAAAATGTAATAAGTGATCCTACCAATAAAACAGAAAAGATATCTATCATTAAATTTTCCTTTAAAACCCCATTTTTTAAGATGATATTATACATAATAAATAGCTATAAATCAAATAATATTACAAATGAATAATCAAAAATAGTTAAATATTTTAGTAAATAAGTTGATTTTAAAACAATAACAGACTATAATATCGACTTTAATTTATACAAAAGAGAGACACATGAAAGAGTGGTCAAAAGATAGTTGGAGAAATAAACCAATTCTTCAACAACCTACATATAAAGATTTGGATCTATTGAAGAAAGTTGAGATGAAACTTTCAAAATATCCCCCTTTGGTATTTGCCCAGGAGGTGAGGAGCCTGAAAAAAAGATTGTCTGATGTAACTGAGGGAAAAGCTTTTTTGCTTCAAGGTGGTGATTGTGCAGAGAGTTTTTCTGAGTTTAATGCTGACAATATAAGAGATTTTTTCAAAGTATTTATGCAGATGTCTGTTGCTTTGACATTTGCCGGTGGCAAACCAGTAGTAAAAGTGGGAAGAATTGCAGGTCAATTTGCAAAACCAAGAAGCAGCGATTTTGAAGAGGTAAATGGAGAGAAGATTCCAAGCTATAGAGGTGATATCATAAACTCTATCGAGCCTACTCTTGAAGCTAGAGAACCTGATCCATTTAGAATGCTTAGTGCATATAATCAATCAGCTGCAACCCAAAACCTAATCAGAGCCTTTGCCAGAGGCGGGTATGCTGATTTAAGAAGAGTAAATCAATGGAACTTGGACTTTACCAAAGGCAGCAATGCAAACAAACGGTACCAATCCTTGGCTGATGATATTAAAAAAGCACTAGATTTTATGTCTGCAATCGGAATCAATAGTGAAAACACACCACTGTTAAATCAAACCGTTTTATACACATCTCACGAAGCTCTTCTTCTAAATTATGAAGAGGCACTAACAAGAGAAGACAGTATAAGTGGAAAATATTACGACTGTTCGGCTCATATGCTTTGGATAGGAGATAGAACCAGGCAGCTTGATCATGCACATGTAGAGTTTTTAAGAGGTGTTGAAAATCCAATCGGAGTAAAAGCTGGACCTACTACAAGTGTTGATGATCTACTTAGCTTGATAGATGCACTAAATCCGCAAAATGAGAGCGGTAAACTAAATATCATAGTCAGAATGGGAGCAGATGCCATCAATGAACATCTTCCTCCTCTTATTCAAGCAGTGCAAAGAGAGGGTAAAAAGATACTCTGGTCATCAGATCCTATGCATGCAAATACTATCAAAACATCAAACAACTATAAAACAAGAGAGTTTGACAAAGTATTAAAAGAGATCACAAATTTTATGGAGATCCATAAAGCCGAAGGTACCATTGCCGGTGGAGTCCATCTTGAGATGACTGGAAAAGATGTAACAGAGTGTATAGGTGGAGCTCAGGAGATTACAGAAGACAATCTATCTTCAAGATACCATACCCACTGTGATCCAAGGTTAAATGCTTCACAAGCATTGGAACTCTCATTTTTGATAGCGGATTATCTCAAAAACTCAAAAGCTTAAAAATAGTGAATATCGCAACAGATTGTCTATCTTGTATATTTAACCAAGCTCTAAAGGTAACAAAAGAGCTTGGTCTTGACGATAACAGATCAAAAGAGGTGTTAGATATTGCGGCATCTATGATACCCAAAATGAGTATGGATTTGACTCCTCCCCAAAATGCCACACCGATGTATCAGAAGATATCAAAATATTTAAAAGTTGATGATCTATATAAAGATATAAAAGAAAAATCTATCCAAAAAGCAAAAGATTTAGAGCCTCTTGCATATGAGATATTAAAAAACAGCAGTGATAAGTTTATCACTGCTACAAAGATCGCTATTGTAGGAAATGTGATTGATTTGGCAAGTGAGATCAGTTTTGATTTGAGTGATGAACTAAAAAACACTATGCAAAGATCTTTTGCTATTGATAACACCAATGAACTACATGAAGCTTTAAAAAAGAGTAAAAAACTTGTATATTTAGCTGATAATGCCGGAGAGAATATTTTCGATAAGATTTATATCCAATATTTAAGAGATGAGTTTAAAGATATTGAAATCTACTATTTTGTCAGGGGAGAGCCTATTATCAACGATCTTTGTCTTGAGGATCTTAAAGATGATCCTATACACGATTTTGCAACAGTAATTGATAGTGGAGTGCCTACTCCTGGACTTGTCTATGAGATGTTGAGTGAGAGTGCAAAAGAGATTTTTGATAGTGCAGATTTGATTATTTCAAAAGGGATGGGCAATTATGAGTGCTTAAATCAAGCAAAATCCCATCCTATATTTTTTCTACTCAAAGTAAAATGCTCTGTTGTAGCAAATTCACTAAATAAAAAAATAGGTGATATAATATGCAAAAAAATTTAGGAAGTTCTAATGTTTCAAAAGATAAATAACTCCTTTTTAGAAAATCAAGATGAGTTAGAATCAAAACACAAATATTTAGTGATTCCTGATCTGCATGGTACTTATTCTATCTATAAAAAAATTGAGCATTACATAAAAAACCATATTGACAAAGATACAATAGTGATATTTTTGGGAGACTATTTTGACCGAGGTGAGCCAGGAACTGTTTTAGAAAAAGAGTTTAAAGATGCAGGTTCATATCTGCTTGTAAGAGATTTGATCAACTTAAAAGAGTGGGCTAATAGTAATCAAATTTCTATGCTCTTTTTAAAAGGTAATCATGAGATTTTTTATGAAGAGTACTATCTAAATGACAATAAAGAGATCAGAGATGAGTTTAAATTTTTAGATGCCACAATGTCGTGTTTTGATTATGTATTTAAGCATGATAGATCCTTTTATGAGAAGTTTATCTCTTTTTTGAGTGATTTGGTACCATACTATGTAGATAAAAAGTTTAAATATCTATTTGTCCATGCAGGAGTCGATCCAGATAACAAAAACTTCAAATCACAAGTATCGGATGAGACAATATTCTGGATCAGAGACCAATTTTTATTTTCTACCAAAAAACTCAACTTCACTGTCATATTTGGACATACTCCTTTTAGTAAACCATATATGAAATCTGATAAGATAGGCTTGGATAGCGGTGTTTATTCAAGAGATTATTTTTTTATGCTAAATATCAATAATGAAAACCAAAAAATTATCAAATTGACTAAAAATTAAATTCTTAGAAACTTTACTCAAATTACTTAATTTTTTTCTCATTTTTGTATAAAACTTTTTTCGAATTTGCCGATCTAATTTCCAACGAACTTATAGGAAAGATTTAATGGCTGCAAATAGAGTGTTGGATGAAAATTTATTAGATGATTTGGTCATACTTGAGAATATAAAGAGAAAAAGAGATAAAAAAATTGAGCTCATGCTCATCAGTGATAATGAAGAGATAAAAAAACTGCACTACTATATATTCTCTAGTGTTGACGATGTTGAGTATTATACTTTAGAAGATCTCTCACCTGAAGATATCTCATTGCTTTATGAGATGGATATCATCATATTTAATAAAAATGATGAAGAGTTAAAAGAGTCAATCCTTCAAATCATAAAATCACAAAAACTTGATCTGAAATTTTTTGAAATTTCAAAGAAACAATACATAAGAAACAAAGATATGCTAATAGCCCATAACAGTGGTGTTCATAAACTCTTCAGCAGAGATTTTATGCTTGAAGATTTCATCATGAATATAGAGATATTTCTAAAAACAAACTTTTATACCAAAAGACTTATAGCTCTTAAAGAGAATAAAGAGATCACAATTGAATCCAAAGAGCTTTTTGAAAACAGAGTATTTGAACTAATAAATAAAAAGATATTTTTCTCACTCTTAAAATTTAGTTACGACTCTGATACAGATATAAAAAACTACAACCTGCAAAAGATAGTCAGAGAATATGATACAATCTATTTTGACAAAAAAAGAAAAATTCTGCACTTTTTGATATTAAACACTATCCCATCATTTGGTAAAAAGTCTATCAAAAAAAGGGTAGAAAACTTCTCTATCAGTGTTGAACCACTTGAAGCTTTGAGTGCATTTGAGCTTGTATATGAAGATAATTAGTGCTATAATCTCTTTATGAAAGAGATTATAGACACTACTGTTTTAATACTATTTGTTCTTTTTATGATCTTTTTAGTTAGGGGATTTATGCTTCAATCCCAGGCAAAAAACAGAGATAAAAGAGATTAATTCCTGATTTAAACCAATTTTTGATAGAATTTATCTATATTAGATTATCAAGGTAAAAAATCAACAATGAAAAAACCCCTACTTATAGAGATTGGAGTGGAAGAGCTTCCAGCTGTTCCGTTTCTCAAAGAGTTGCCAAATATCAAGGCAAAATGGCAAGATATTTTAGATCAGCACTGTATAAATTCGCAATTTGACTTTTTTTATACTCCAAGAAGACTTATTATCGCACACAAAGAATTCCCACTAAAACAAGACGATAAAACAGAGGAGTTTTTTGGTGCCCCTTTATCAATCGCATACAAAGATGGTTCACCCACACAAGCAGCACTTGGATTTGCCAAAAAATGTGGAGTCGATATCAAAGATATAAAAACAGCCAAAAGAGGAGACAAAGAGGTTTTATACTTCCAAAAAAGTGTAGAGGGCAAAGAGACGATATCCCTCTTAGAGCAGATGCTTGAATCGTTTTTAAAATCTCTTAATTTTGGAAAATCAATGAGATGGGGAGATTTAAAAGATAGCTTCATAAGACCTGTTCGATGGATTGGTACCACTTTGGGTGATGAGGTTGTTAATCTAAGACTTTTTGAAGTCAATAGTTCAAATTTCACTTACCCTCACAGATCAATCGGTTTTGAAAAGCTCCACTATAAAGATATGGATCAATTTTTAAAAATCGTATCAAAAAACGGTGTAATTATTGATCCAGACAGAAGAAAAGAGATGATTCTAAAACAATTCAAAGAGATTGAGAATCAAAGCTCAAAAACAATTCAACTAGATAATGATCTTCTTGAAGAGGTAGTAGCAATCACTGAAAACCCTACTGCTTTGATGGGTGAGTTTGATAAAAAGTTTTTAAATCTGCCTCCTGAAGTTATCATCCTCTCTATGAGAGAACATCAGCGATATTTTCCTGTTTTTGATCAAAAAAAGTTAAGCAACAACTTCATTGTAGTTTCCAACTCTATCTGCGATGATTATAACAATATAGTCCAGGGTAATGAGAAGGTTCTAAGAGCAAGGCTTAGTGATGCACTTTTTTTCTATGAGAATGACCTAAAAAGAGGTCTTAGCCAAAATGGTCTAGAAAATATCAACTTTATTCAAGGTGGCGGAAATCTACTTGAAAAATCACAAAGAGAAAGAGATATCGCATTAACTCTTTCAAAAAGATTTGACACAGGCATTGAAGAGTCGATGATAAAGAGGGTTTTTCAACTCTCAAAAGCTGACCTGCTTAGTGATATGGTATATGAATTTACAGAACTTCAGGGGCTAATGGGCTACTACTATGCAAAAGAGGCGGGAGAGGATGAGATGGTAGCACTTGCTATCAAAGAGCAGTATTTGCCAAGTGGAGAAGACTCTTTGCTTCCAAGCACTCCTCTCTCATCACTAACAGCGATGAGCCTCAAACTTGATACACTTTTAAAGCTCTTTGAGATAGGACATATTCCAACTGGTACCAAAGATCCTTTTGGGCTAAGAAGAGCAGTTATAGGTATCTTTAAAATTGCTCTTAATATGGGATATCATTTTGACTTTGTATCAGATATAAAAACTCTTTCACAAAACTATCCAAATCTAGATGCAACTAAAGTTATTGATTTTATCATCGAGAGAATTTATCAGTTCTTCCCTCAAAACCCTTCACTTATAAAGGCTATCTTGGTAACAAACGAGAGTGATATTGTAGAGTTTGAGAAGAAATTAAATGCCCTTGAGAAAATCATAGCAAATGGAGATCTTAAAGAGATTAGTACCACATTTAAACGAGTTGCGAATATCATCAAAGATATGGATTTAAATAAAAACTATAAAATTGATGAAGCTTTGTTTGAAACAGATGAAGAGAAGAGTCTGTATGGTAAATTTCAACAGATACAAAAGAGCAAAAGTGACAGTTATGAGATGAGGCTTTCTGAGCTTTTTTCACTAAAAGAGTATATAGATAACTTTTTTGACAAGGTGATGGTAAATGTAGATGATATCAATCTAAAAAACAACAGAAAAGCATTGATTTTTACAATTTATCAATCATTTAGAGAGATTGCCGACATTAAAGAGATAACAATTTAAAAAAATGTTTACTTTCTTCACTAAGTCTAAATTTTTATATCTTTTTTATCTAATTTTAATACATATGGGAGAATTTTGAATACAATGAACAAAACAAATATTCATAAGGAAAGTAAAAATATGAAACAAAAAAAGTATATAACTATGGGATTTTTATCAATAATAGTCTCAACTGCAGTGCTAAGCTCATCTAATCTTTTTGCAAAATCTTCTGTAAATCACAATTCCACAAAAGCACCTACACACAGATTGACTCAAGACAGACTAAATGCTTTGGCAAAATATACAAAGGTAATCCAAACGATTGAACAATATTATGTTGATGATGAGAACATTACCGATATCGTAAACAAATCTTTAGAGGGGCTTATGTCCAATCTTGATGCACACTCTTCATTTATGGATTCAAAAAAATATAAAGATATGCAGATTCAAACCAACGGTGAGTTTGGAGGTCTTGGAATAACTGTCGGTATGAGAGATGGAGCTTTGACAGTAATCTCTCCGATTGATGGCACTCCGGCTGATAAAGCTGGAATCAAAGCTGGTGATATCATTCTTAAAATCAATGACAAATCAACTCTAAATATGACTATCGATGAAGCTGTAAATATCATGAGAGGAAAGCCAAAAACTCCAATAGAGCTTACAATTGTAAGAAAAAAAGAGCCAAAACCTCTCAAGATAAAAATCATAAGAGATATTATCAAAATCGATTCAGTGTATGTAAAAAAGATTGAAGGAACCAATCTTCTATATATAAGAGTCACATCATTTGATAAAAAAGTAGTCGATGGTGTAAAAAAAGCTTTAAGTTCTCATCCAAATATCAAAGGAATAGTATTAGATCTTAGAAATAACCCTGGTGGATTGCTAGATCAAGCTGTAGGTTTAGTAGATACATTTGTAGATAAGGGAGTGATTGTATCTCAAAAGGGTAGAATTGCTAGTGAAAATCAAGTATATAGTGCTCATGAAAAAGGAACATACAAAAAGCTTCCTATCGCAGTCCTAGTAAATGGTGGAAGTGCAAGTGCTAGTGAGATTACAAGTGGGGCATTGCAAGATCACAAAAGAGCTGTTATCATCGGTCAAAAAACCTTTGGAAAGGGAAGTGTCCAAGTGATATTGCCAATAGGAAATGAAGAGGCTTTAAGACTAACTATTGCTAGATACTATCTTCCAAGTGGTAGAACTATCCAAGCAAAGGGTGTAGTTCCAGATATTGAGGTAAGTCCAGGTAAAGTACCGGTTGAAAAAGATGACTTTTCTATCAAAGAGGCTGATCTTAAAAAACACCTAGAAGAGGAGTTAAGTAAAGTAGATTCAAAGAAAGAGTCTAAAAAAGATGAGGATTCTACAGATAAGAAAAAGAAGAAAATTATATCAAAAGATGATATACTTAACGATATTCAAT
>QNZU01000054.1 GCA_003978405.1 Sulfurospirillum sp. | reverse complement strand
TTTACTTTTGTATAGACTTCAACCTTACTAATCCCTTGACTTGCCAAAAGTGCGATATGTGAAGAGTTGATAAGCTCTCCCTCATCTAATATAACTTCATCCAAGGCGACATCTTCGCCACACTTTCTGATATTTGCTCCCAATGTGAGAGGCTGTAGTACCTTGATATCTTCACTATCAACCTCCACTCTCTCCTGGGGAATAACAGTGTCAACTGATGGCGGAACTTTTGCACCGGTAAATATCCTAAGAGCTTCACCCTCATCTAAAGATATCTGATCTGTTGTTTTTCCGGCAAATATCTTTCCTACAACTTTGTATCTCTCAAACTCTCCACAGACTCCATAACCATCCATCGCTGAATTGTCAAATGGAGGCAGTGGAAGTGTAGCTTTGATGCTTTTTGCATTGATAAAAAAGAGTGCATCTTCAATTGGTACCGATTTGGTAGATCTTTTGGTGTGAGATAGACTCTCATATACAATATCGAGTGCATCTTGTAGTCTTATCATGGTATATCACATCTAAAATCTATACCGTTTATCAAATGTATCTTCTCTTCAATGGTACCATAAAATTTACGACCCCTATCGTCAACATCTACTCTTAGATCCAAAACTCCATCTTGCTGTGCAGGACAGAAATCAAGTCTATAAAAACTGTTTGCAAAGTGATTTAGTTTTTCTCCGAGCTCACCAAATTTTTGATAGAGTTTTTCGGTTTGGTCTGCTTTTAGATATCCGTCTTTACCGATCTGCTTTAAAACATCATCTTCTACATCCTTGCCAAGACCTATCGTATAGTAGTAGTTTCTTTTATAAAGTGACAAATCCGATAGGAGTTCATTCAAAGAGACATTATCTCCTACTGTATGTTTACCGTCTGTAAAGACAACTATTGTTGCAAAGTCATAATTTTTCTTGTCTTTTGTTAAAATTTGGGATTTTACTTTTGGTATGCAGTCTTGAAACCAGTCACAAACCACTTCGTCAGCTGCTACTTTTATAGCTCCATAAAGATTGGTAGAGTTGTAACCTTCAAGATACTTTTTTCTCCATGAAGCATCATAGAGTTTGTTTAGAGAATCTTTTAGAAGCTGGGTATTGTCTGTAGGAAAAGCATTGTCTGAGAGTGGGAGCGGTTTTCTTTGGGAGTTAAAATAATAAATCGACATTTTCTGATTTGCCAAGACGATGGTATCGATAAAACTTTTGGAAGCATTTACGATTTGGTAGCATAAATTTGAGCTATCTTTTGAAGCATTTACTTCATTGCAATCACTCACAATAGAACCTGAAAAATCAAGCAAAAGCAAGACTTTATTTGTGACGATTTTGCCTTCTTGTGATACATGAAGTTTTGACTCTTCCGTATATATACCGTTTTCACTCATCGTATAAAATTCATCATGATTTAATCCACTAAGAGGCATACCGTTTTTGTGGACTTTTGCCTGAAAAAGGATTGAGTAGTGTCCGGCATCTTTATAGTTTCCCTCTTTATCAAGCAGTGTGTTTGATTTGGAGATGATATCAAAATCGACTTTCCCGCCACTTGGATAGCTTGAAGTTGTCAATCCTTGTGCATCTGACTCTGTAGCTGCCCTGCCACAACCATAAAATAAAGTAGCCACTAAGGTAAAAATTACAAAATAAAATTTATTCATGACATCTCCTAAAAAGATAAATTATTTTATCTTTTTTATCCTTAAGGGGCGATAGTGAAGTTTTTGCTATAATTGCATCTTTTAAATTACTTCCTGATCGAACAACCTCTGCAACGGAAGGGTCAAAATTTCGTAGAAATTTTGGGGTACCCGCCGTGAAGCCGCTTGAGAGCAGGAAGTAATTTAGAAGGTGCAATTAAAATAAAAATATACGGATATTGTTTTGAATCTACTTTCACTTGATTATCGTGATCCATTGTATGGAATCATCGTTTTGATTGCTATTGTTTTTATCACCTATTTTAGTACATACTGGTGGGGAGAGTTCAAGAACAAAGAAGAAGAGACAAATATCAAAAAATTTGTAAACAAATTTGATCAATATGACAGTTTCAATGACTACAAAGAGTTGATCCAAAAAAAGGATTTGCCCTATGAATCAGCTATTTTAATGGCACTAACCTATGAAAAAAGCGGTGAGTATGAAAAAGCTATCGAAATATATCTGGCACTTTTGAAAAATGCTATCGGTCCTCAAAAACGAACAGATATTCTTACCCTACTTGGAAAGACCTACTACAAAGCCGGATTTTTGAAAAAATCGGAAGAGATTTTGCTCACCTCTTTAAGGCTACATCCAAAAAACGAGGAGGCTCTGACATATCTGAGTGTCATTTATGAGATACTAAGAGAGTATGACAAAGCAGTTGATGTCCTTGATACACTAAATGAGCTTGGAAGTGATGTAGAGCAAAAAAGGATCTATTTTAACACCCTTAGCATCATCAACAACAAACACTTAAACAATAAGCAGAAGTTACAGCACCTAAAAGAGCTTGGGCTTGAAAAGAGAATAGTCCAACGAAAGATATTTGAGTTTATCAAACTAAACAATCTCACATTTGAGAAAGAGATACTTGAAAAGCTAGACTTACAAAATGTGATTGATCTGCTTTGGACGACCGATTATAATAGATTTGATCCAAATTTTGTCAAACAAAACAGACTCCTTAGTGAAATCTTTACGGCAAAAGGGGATATAGAGGCAGTCGATGGAAGTGAAAATTTTGAGTTAAATATGCTCATCAAGCTTCAATCGCTCAAAGATAATAGTGCAGATCTTAGTTTTTCATACATCTGTGATCATTGCAAACATCTGTTTCCGATCTATTTTTACAGGTGTCCAAAATGCCAACAGATTGATACAAACGATATAGAAATAAATTTAACAAAGAAGAGTTATGAAAAAGGTTCATTTATATAGCGACGGTTCGAGTCTTGGAAATCCGGGAGAGGGTGGTTACTGTGCGATTTTAAGATACAAAGATCATGAAAAGATCGTAAAGGGCGGTGAGAAAATTGCTACCAACAACCAGATGGAGCTAAAGGCAGTCATAGAGGGGTTAAAAACACTAAAAGAGCCTTGTGAAGTAGAGATTTACAGTGATTCATCCTATGTGGTAAACGGCATCAATGATTGGCTTAGTGGCTGGGTAAAAAAGGATTTTAAAAAGGTCAAAAACGAAGATCTTTGGAGAGAGTATCTAGATGTCGCTAAACCGCACATCATAAAGGCTATTTGGGTCAAAGGTCATGCAGGTCACAAAGAGAATGAAAAATGTGATAAAATAGCCAAAGAAGAGGCACTTTCTTTTAAATAGGAGTATTGGTTTGGATAGTAATTGTAATTTGGAAGATATAATCGGATACAACTTTAAAGATAAAAAGCTTTTGGATGAGGCTCTTACACACAAAAGTTGTAAAAAACCCTACAACAATGAAAGACTCGAATTTTTGGGAGATGCGGTACTTGATCTTGTGGTGGGTGAGTATCTGTTTAGAAAATTTCCCGATTTTCATGAGGGCAATCTATCTAAACTAAGAGCATCAATCGTCAATGAAAAGGGTTTTCAAAAGTTTGCTCAGGAGTTGAGTCTTGGAAGTTGCATCCATATCTCTGCCGCTGAAGAGAATAACAACGGTCGAACCAAAGCTTCAATCTGTTCAAATGCATTTGAAGCGGTGATGGGAGCGGTATATCTTGACGGCGGATTAAAAGAGGTTGAAAAGATCACAATAAAACTTCTTGAAAAGGTGTATCCTACTATCGATCTAAACTCTATTTTTCATGATTATAAAACAATTTTACAAGAGGTTACACAAGCCAAAAACGGTGTAACTCCGGAGTATGTTTTGGTAAAAGCCACTGGTCCGGATCATAAAAAAGAGTTTGAAATCATGGTCAAAGTATCTGATAAAAAACTTGCCACCGCAAAGGGCAAAAGCAAAAAAGAGGCACAACAAAATGCGGCAAAAATGGCTCTTGAGATTTTAAAAAGGGATGAAAATGGGAGTAAATAGCTTTGGTCTAAAGTTTACAATGAGCACTTTCGGTGAGTCTCACGGAAAAGCCATCGGATGTATCGTTGATGGGGTGCCGGCCGGATTGAAAATCGATGAAGAGTCTATCCAAAATGATTTGGATCGCCGTCGTCCCGGACAAAACCGATTTGCCACCCAAAGAAAAGAGGATGACAAAGTAGAGATATTATCAGGTGTGTTTGAGGGTATCAGTACCGGCACACCGATTGCGATGATCATATACAATACAAACCAAAAGAGCAAAGATTACTCAAATATCAAAGATCTTTTTCGTCCTGCACATGCTGATTTTACCTATTTTCACAAATACGGCATTAGAGATTACAGAGGAGGAGGAAGAAGCAGTGCCAGAGAGACTGCCGCAAGAGTAGCTGCCGGAGCCATCGCGAAACTTCTTCTTAAAGAACTTGGAGTGAGTATCAAAAGCGGAATCTTTGAGATTGACGGTATAAGAGCCAAAGAGTATGATTTTGAGTATGCCACAACAAGTGATATTTATGCACTTGATAAAAATATAGAAAAAAAACAAAAAGATGCTATCGATGAAGCAAGAGAGCACCATGACTCGGTAGGAGGTGTGGCATTTGTAAAAATATGCAACACTCCAATAGGTCTTGGAGAGCCGATGTATCATAAACTTGATGCCACTTTAGCTGAAGCTATGATGGGTATCAATGCGGTAAAAGGTGTAGAGATAGGAGAGGGGTATAATTCTAGCAGACTCAAAGGCTCACTAAACAATGATCAAATATCAAAAGATGGTTTTTTAAGCAATCACAGCGGAGGGATACTCGGAGGTATCAGCAATGGTGACGAGATCGATATCAAAGTGTATTTCAAACCCACTCCTTCGATATTTAAAGAGCAAAAAACTATAGACATCAACAATAACGAACAGACAATGAAACTCTCAGGAAGACACGATCCTTGTGTAGCAATCAGAGGATCAATAGTAGCCGAAGCGATGGCAGCTCTGGTCTTGGCAGATATGGTACTGCTCAATATGGGTTCTAAGATGGATCATTTAAAACAGTTGTATAAGGTGTGATTTTTAAGTAGTGGTACCAATGGTACCAACTACCTAAAGTATCCCTTTAAATTACCGCTGTAACCTTTTGAGTGAGATTTTCAACCATATCATCCAAAACAGCATCTGCAATCTCATGAGGCACTTGACAGGTACCGGCAGCCATGTGCCCGCCTCCCTCATAATTTAGCATCAAATCGCCGATATTTGCATCTGAGCTTCTGTTGACTATCGATTTCCCAACGGCAAAGACTGTATTTTGCTTCTTGAAACCCCAAAGTTTGTGAATTGAGATATTGCACTGAGGATAAAGAGCATATATCATAAATCTGTTTCCCGGATAGATGATATCTTCTGAAGTCAAATCAAGAAAGACTACATTATCATAAACGGTTGAGCATCTTTTTAGCTGAGAGATAAACTCATCTTTGTATCTCTCACACAAATTTACCCTCTCCACAACATCAGGAAGTGCCATAATCTCATCGATACTTAGCTCTTTACAGGCATCTATGAGTTCCATCATCAACTGATAGTTTGAGATTCTAAAATCTCTAAATCTACCAAGACCGGTTCTTGGATCCATCAAAAAGTTTAACAATACCCAACCCTGCGGATCTAGTATCTCCTGCTTTGTAAACATCGCACTGTCTGCTTTGTTTGCGACTTGAACCAGTTCATCAAATTTCTTCTCAAATCTATTCTCACCACCATAATACTGATATACTACCTCAGCGGCAGATGGAGCATCCGGTAAGATGATGTGGTTGCTTTTTTGTTTCTCATTTCTTAGGGTTTCACTTAGGTGGTGATCAAATGCCAAATGAACACCATCCACATAAGGGAGATTTGTTGTGATATCTTTGTTTGTAACTTCAATCTTGCCATCTTGCATATCTTTTGGATGAACAAATTTGATATCATCGATTAAATTAAGCTCTTTTAGTAGTACTGCACAAACCAAACCATCAAGATCACTTCTGGTGATAAGTCTAAATTTCTCTTTTTCCAAGATTACTCCTTTTTATATACTTGGAAAAAAGATCGACACAAAAACCAATCTGTGCATAAAAAGATAAAAATTTAGTCAAAAAAAGTTTATCAAATCAAAAAGGTGTAACTTTTATTCATTGATCTGCTCTTTGATATTTGAAGCTAAGTGCTGCATTTTTGATATCTTCTCATTATAGTCAAGGTCATCATCAAGCATAATAGATACAAAAGCACTCCCTACAATTACGCCGTCAAGATTTTTGGATTTCTCTTTTGCAGTCTGTTGATTGACTCCAAATCCTATATATATAGGAGTATCACAGACATCTTTAATATCTGAGATCACATTTGATAGATCTTCACTTGCCCCACTCCCGGTGATCCCGGCATATGCTACAAGGTATACAAATTTTGAGGAGTCTTCTGTGATAGTTTTGATTCTCTCTTTCGAATCAGTAGGTGCTACAAATGAGATAAGATGCAGATCATTCTCCTGGCAGAGTGATCTGTATTGGCTACTCTCTTCATGAGGGAGGTCAGGGATGATAAAGCCGTTAACTCCATACTCTTTTGCTTTGTTGATAAAAAGATCAAAACCTTTGTGGTAAAAGGGGTTCATATATCCCATCCACAAAGTATCTATCTTGTCTGCAATTTGAGAAGATACCTCAAAAAGGTCATCAATCCTAAATCCGTTTTGGAGTGCCTTTAGGTTTGCACTCTCAATAACCGGACCATCTGCAACCGGATCAGAAAAGGGAATACCAAGCTCAAGTATATCAACTCCCGCCTCCTTTAGTGCCAATGCACAATCGACAGTAAAGTCACGATCAGGATATCCGGTAGTGATATATGCAACAAGTTTTTTCAAAATAGGCTCCAAGTATTATTCTCTAGGAGATTATAACACTATTAGATAAAGCCTACTTCATTTGAGAGAGTAAAATATCCAGATTAAAGATTTCTACTCCCTTATCCCCTTTTGCTACAAAAAGAACACCCGCTTTTTCAATCAAACTCAATCCAAAAACAGGTGCATCAAGCTTTTTGCTCTTAAGAGGTGCTGGTAGCTCATCTTTTGACAACGAGAAGAGAATTAGACCATCTTCTTTGTGAGCTGTTAAAATCTGCTTGTCTTTATTTACCAAAATCGCATCACTTATGTTTTTGTCTTTGAGTAAAAATCTTCTTTGAATATCATTTGCTACGATATCCTCACCTATCAAACCACAAGGAGATACTCTGATTTGAAATTTGTTATCTTTTGATATTGAGATTTTACTCTTTTTGATTGTTTGGGCATCTACTAAACCTATCTCTTTAGGATCATTTGGATTTGATATATCGTATGCATAGTAATTGCCTTTTTTATCCTTGATAAACAGACTCTTTTCATCAGATGAGAGTGTAACCGACAAAGCATCTACATTTGGTATCGATGCAAGAATTTCACTGCTGATTTGGTCATCAAAACCTATGCTTATAAATTCTACTCCGCTTTTTCCCTCAGCAACAAACATAGTTCCATTTTGTGAAAGTGTCAAATCCTTTGCCGAACCTTTGGTACTGATTGAGCCAAGTGAAGCACTTTGAGGTTTTCTAATGATCTGTATCTCTTTTTTGATTGAAGTGTTTCCAAATTGATCTTTGGCAATTACTTCATAGTTTGTGCTACCTATATGATCTATACTTAGTTCTAGTATAAAAGAGCCATTTTCATCAAATTCACCATATTTTTTACCATTTACATATACGCTGTTTCCTTTGACTCCATATAGCTGGACTTTTGCTTTGTCATCAGTAGTAACTATCGTATCCTTGCCGGTTACCATTTGGGATGATTCTACTAAGAGTGAAACCGGTTTTTGCTCTACAAATCCACTTCTATCTTTACAACCGCTCATACTCAATGAAGCAATAAAAGTCAATGCCATAATTTTTGTTATCTTTGTCATAATCTCTCTCCAAGTTTGATAGCTTGAAGATCGGATATTTTAAATTTTTGTTTAGTTTAGAGTCAAACCTCTATCCAAAAATCGCACTCATATACCCCACAACTCTACTCGCATCACCACTAGCATCAGCACTCGTTCGATAATCAAGGATTTTTACCCCAAGATTTGCTCTTTTGGCACTCTCAACTATCGCTTTGACTCCCATAATGCCACAAGCTTCACAACCTCGTTCAAAAAGATGTATATCAAGCTTTGCGACTGCTTCAAGGCAGACATTATCAAGTCTGTTTGCTTGATCTTGGGTGTAGAAGTGGCTTAGATCGGTGCTTACTACTATGACGGTATCTTTTTCTTTTAATACAAAATCCATTATTTTAGAGATATAGTGAAAATCGATTTTGCCATAGATGATCTCAACGACTTTGGCACTTTTGTCGTAGTGGTGGATAAATGGAAATTGTGTTTCAGTAGAGTGTTCGACTTGGTGGGCTTTTGGCTCGAATGTGAAGTGAAAATGAGATTTTAACTTTTTGATATACTCTTTGTCTATGGACAGATTTCCACACGGTGTCTCATAATAATCAAACTCACTGATACTCACTCCATCTATAAATACATGGTGGCTTGGTCCAAAAACCACAACTCTTTTGGCTTTGGCATTTGCTAAAATCCTGTGAGCGAAATTGGCTGTAAATCCACTGTATATATACCCTGCATGTGGAGATATGATAGCTTTTGGGATGAAATTTAAGATAGATTTATCTTTTAGGTGGCTATCAAGGATCTCATTCCATCCCTTTATCATCCTCTCAATCTCACTGCAACTTTGTGGATAAAATGAACCTCTCACTCCTGCTTTTGCGATACTCATCTGTAAACTCCTTCAATTTCTCTGTGACACTTTGGACATTTCCCATCAACTAGATGGTTTTCAAGTACTCTAAATGCACTCCTTTTTATCAGCTCATATCCGCATTTTGGGCAAACTGTGATGCTCATATTTGGTACATTTCCAAGATAGATATATTTTAGCCCCGCCTCCTCGCCGATTTTTTTTGCTTCAAGCAGTTTATCAAGACTGGTACCACTAATATCACTCATCTTAAAATCAGGATGAAAAGCGGAGATATGCCAAGGAGTGTAGATATCCATCTCATTTGCTATAAACTCGGCAATTTTTGTGATCTCCTCTTTGCTGTCATTGGATCCTGGGACTATAAGCGTTGTAACTTCTACCCAAAAACCACCCTCTTTGAGCCTTTTTAGTGTATCAAGCACTCCTTCAAGAGAACCTTTGAGTGTTTTTTTGTAGTATGTGGGATCGAAACTCTTTAGATCGATGTTGAAAGCATCAATGACACCTTTCATATCTTCAATTACTTCTGGAGTCTCAAGTCCGTTGGATACAAAGACAGACTTTAAGCCATTTTGTTTACCCAAAAGTGCGATATCTTTGGCAAAAGGGTAAAAGATAGTCGGCTCATTATAGGTGTATGAGATACTCTTACATCCTTTTGAAATGGCTAGATCGACTATCTCTCTTGGGTTTATCTCATAAGATCCTTCCAACTCTTTGCTTTGAGAGATTTGCCAGTTTTGACAAAACGGGCACTGAAAATTGCACCCAACCGTTCCAAGAGATAGCGAAGTGGTAGAGGGCAGGAAG
>QNZU01000009.1 GCA_003978405.1 Sulfurospirillum sp. | reverse complement strand
GGATATAGGTATGAGCCTTCAAGTAAGATAGTAAGTATTGAAGCTATGAAGTATCTGCATAACTTTTTGGATATGCCTATCGTGGCTGGTATGTTGATAATTGGAGCTTTAATGCTGATACTAGGGATTGTATTGTCACTTTTTAGCAAAAATGACAAGGGAATTTGGCCTTCAGGTTTAGGTACAGTGTTGGTGGTTATATCACTCTTTTTTGTCTTGGGATATAACCATACTGCTTATTATCCTTCACTTGTTGATATGCAGAGTTCTTTGAATATAGAAAATAGTTCAGGTAGTCACTATACTTTAAAAACGATGGCATATGTGTCGCTATTGGTACCATTTGTGTTGGGTTATATCATAATCGTATGGCGAGCTATGAATAGAGAAAAAATCACTGTGGATGAAGTCAAAAATGATCCACATCACTACTAAGGAGAGTAATATGGAATATACAGATGCAATTATATGGTACTTATCATGGCCAGCTATCGTCTATCTTTCATATAGATTTGTATTGTTAAATCTAAAACATCATGCAAAGATGGAACGATTAGAGATGCTTGAAAAGAAGTTTGGGAAAGAGATTGATTCAAAGATGAGTGAAAGATTATAGCTTATCGAGTAAATTAGATTCAGATAGAGAAAAGCTTCTCTATCTAATATCTATTTGCTTCCGCACTTTCCTGCACCGCATTTCATTGTTGAAGGTGCTTTTTTCATAGCATTACCGCATTTGCCTGCTCCACATTTTATAGATTTAGGTGATTTTTGCATAGCAGCTCCACATTTACCTGCACCGCACTTCATACCTTTTGAAGCATTGCAAGAACTTGCTTTTGTAACACATCCTCCAAATACCATTGCACCAAGTGCCAAACTTAACCATAACAATTTTTTCATAATCTTCTCCTACATATAAAAAGTATTTGATTATAACATATATTTATTGTTTATATTTACAAAAATTTTTACTATATTTAACACTTAATTAGATTCCATTATAAATCTAAAAAAATACTTGACAAATTACTCTTATTTTGTTAATTTAAGTAAATTAATTTTTACATTTAAGGAATATTAATGAAAATCTTGTTTCCATTATTGATTATTGTGGCTATTTTTCAAGGATGCGGAAACTCTTCAAATGAGAGTTCAACAAATATCGATAACAATCAAAAAGAGATAAAGCATGAAGACAAGTTGCAAAAAACGGTCTATCCAAAAAGAATACATTCAAATGACACTGTAAGTTTGGAATACACCCAAAATTCAGTCATATCTTACAAATGGTACGACCAACACGGTAATTTTTTGGGTGATAGCTCAAAGATAGACTGGATTGCACCAACAACACCCGGAGAGTATCACATAAAAGTTGTTACTATAGATAAGGAGGGAGAGAAAACTACCGATATAATTGTGCTTAAAGTTGTAAGCAATGATGATAAGAGTACTGATAAGCAACCCTTGACACCTTCAACAAAAGTAAATATTCCGATACACTCATTTGATGATATAAAAGCATTTTTACTTGCTTCAAAGCAGGGAGATATTAAAGAAGCTACATATATATGTCTTGGTGATAGTACCAGAGCAAAATCTGTTTTAAACTCCCAAATATATTTTTATGCGATAAAAGATGAACTTAACAAATACAATATAAAGTCAATTCTTGAGGCAAGAAGAGGTCATATGCTAAAACAGTTTTTGGATGAGAGTGAGCATCCAACACTTGGTGATGTGATAGATGATATACCATCAGATGGCTCATCAACACTACTTGAGTTATCTTTGGGTGTTAATGATCTATTTAGTTTTAGAGATAGTGTCAGTTACGATGAGTTTAAATTAAATGAGAGCTATTTCAAAAAGAGGATTAAAGGTCGTCTAATTGAAGCTATCAATAAAATAAAAGAATATAAACCAAAAACATCAATCTTTTTGGTTACTCCAAATCCAACGAGAGACTGGGAAAATGGTACTACCTTGATGGTAAATATCTATAAAGAAGTTGCAAGAGAAAAAAATCTACCTTTGGCAAACTTTGCTCATGATAGAATGAAAAATGGACAGACTACAGAAGATGGTGAATTTGATGGTTGGTACCGTGATTGGATTCACTTTACAGATAGAGGGTTAAATGAGTTATCAGATTATATTCTATCAAAGATTCTACCAGACTAATCGGTAGAATCACCCTTTTTTATCTTTTTTATCCATTCATCCAAGCTCTTTTCAAACCCAATTTTGGAACTCTCATAAAACTTCAAATTCTTTTCCAAATATCTCTGCTCTACCCAGCCTCCAAAGTCATGCGGATAGAGATACTCTCCTTGTGGAGGGGATTTTAGATACGGTGGAGCATTTAGATACGGATTATTTTTGACATAATCCAAAGCCTTGTTTATCGCTTTGTAGGCACTATTTGATTTTGGAGATGAGGCTAGATAGATAACACATTGAGATAGTATGATACGAGATTCTGGGTAGCCTATTTTTGAGCTTGAGATCATCGTGCTAGTTGCTAGGTTTAGAGCATTTGGATTGGCATTGCCTATATCTTCACTAGCAAATATCACCAATCTTCTTGCGATAAACTCTACACTCTCACCTCCATCAATCAATCTTGCTAGATAGTAAAGTGAGGCATCTATATCACTTCCTCTTAGACTCTTTATGAGTGCGGATGCTAGGTTGTAGTGGGATTCAATGCTGCTCATACCATCTTTTAGCATATCTGCTCTTAATACCCTAAGATCATCAAGTTTGATATGGGTATTGGCTTTTAATGCAAACTCCAAAAGATTTAGCATCGCTCTGCTATCACCGGCACAAGAGGAGATAAGATACTGCTTTGCATCATCATCTATCTCAAACTCTATCTCTTTTGCTACTTTTTCAAACAACACTTCCAAATCTTCAAATCCGAGTGCCTTAAACTCAAAGAGCATCGATCTTGATCTGATGGCAGAAGTTAGTGAAAAGTATGGATTTTCCGTAGAAGCACCGATAATTAAAGCTTCATTTCTCTCCATCGGCAGGAGCAAAACCTCTTGTTGGGTTTTGGATAGTCTGTGAACCTCATCTATAAAAATGACAGGTTTTATAAGAGATGATTTATGTGTTGCAAAAATTTTTCTAAACTGCTCTACCTTTAGGCTTGTTGCATCAAGTTCATAATAAGGGGCATCAAATTCACCGGCGATGATCTTTGCCATGGTCGTCTTACCACAACCTGCTGGTCCATAAAAAAATGAGTGAGGCAGATCTCTTTTTTTAACCAGTTTGTAAAATGGGCTTTTTGGATCTACCAAATGCCTCTGCCCAAGCACATCTTCTAGGGTTTTAGGCCTAAAATAGTTAGGAAGATCGTTTATCATCTTTTTTGACTGAGGCTAAAAATGTGTGCAAAGAGTGGTACTCACCTTTGGTTAAAAAACGGTGTTTGCCCTCTTTGAGATCATCTAGGCTGATCCCACCAAACTCTACCCTCTTAAGATCAGTAACCTCTGCATCAAAATATCCGAAAAATCTTCTTAGCTCCCTATTTTTCCCCTCAGATATGCTCACTCTAAGCCTAGAATAAGTAGGAGTGTTTTTGATAATCTTGTAGTTGATAAAGGGTGCAAACTCCATAGAGGTAATAGTAGAGTTTGGATGAGCTCCTTTTGTGGCATCTTCGGCGATTAGTCCATTTTTCATCGCATCTTCCATTGCTGGAGTTACCGATCCTTTGATTTTAAGATAATAGACTCTCTCAAGATTGCTCTTCATCAAAATGGTGGCAACTTCTGGTGAATCGGTCAAAAGTAAAAGACCGGTACTAGTAAAATCCAACCTGCCTATCGGCAAAAAGTGGTGGTATCTTTTTGAGAGGTTGTCATATATGGTTTTTCTTCCTCTGTCATCTTTTTTGCTTACTAGCTCACCCTTTTGTTTGTGATAGACCAAAACAGTAAACTCATTTTTTCTATGAACAAATCTCCCTTTTAGATAGACCTTATCTCCTGATTGGACTTGATATGAGAGATCTGTAATGATTTTGTTTCTTATCTTTACATGACCATTTTTTACAAGCTCATCGGCTTCACGGCGAGAATATTTTGTATTGTGGGATAGAAATTTGTTGATCCTCATGATTTGATTCCCATCTCTACCAAATCATGAATATGGATTAATCCCTCTATAACATTCTCCTTATTGGTAATGATTATGTGTTGAAGTTTCTGCTCTTCGATGATTTTGAGTGCATCACTCGCAAGAATATTGCTGTCATTTATAGTTTTTGGCTTAAGTGAAGCATAGAGTGTCACTTTATGCTCTATATTGAAATCCTCTCTCATCAAAGCTCTTCTTAGATCTCCGTCAGTCAAAATTCCGATCAATTTATTTTTATCTTCTATCATCACAACTCCCAATCTTCCCTCGCTCATAGTGATAATAGCATCTTTAAGTGAAGTGTTGCTTGACACTTTTGGAAGATTGTTTTTTCTCATCACATCTTTTAATTTTACAAAGAGTTTTTTGCCTAGCGTTCCTCCTGGATGAAATGAAGCAAAATCCTCTTTTTTAAACTCTCTTCTTCTCATCAGACAAACTGCAAGTGCATCACCCAAAGCCATCGTCAGAGTTGTAGAAGAGGTAGGAGCGGCATTTAGTGGACAAGCCTCTTTATTAACCTTGATGGAGAGAAATAGATCACTACTTTTTGCTAGAGTCGAGTTTTCATCACCACTCATTCCAATAAGCGGCACTCCAAGTCGTTTGATATGTGGAATCATCTTGATAAGCTCTTCACTCTCTCCACTGTAACTGATAGCAAGAAGTGTATCATCTGCTCCTATCATACCAAGATCTCCGTGCATCGCTTCTGTTGGGTGTAGAAAAAAACTACTGGTACCAGTACTAGCAAAAGTTGCTGCCATTTTAGATCCTACAAGTCCGCTTTTACCAACACCGGTAATGATAAGTTTGCCCTTTGTCTTGTAGATCATCTCAACAATTTCGGCGATCTTGCTATCGATATTTTGAGCATTTTGCAAAAGCTCATCGGCTTCGATCTTCAAAACCTCTTTTGCAATCTCTTTAAAATCCATCACTGCCCTTACATCAAAAATATAGTAGGGACAATTGTAGGATATTTTTTCTTCTTTCTAAATATATGTTTTCTAACTACTTGTCTTATGGAGTTTTCTAATACTCTTCTATCTTGTAGGACATCATCTTTGGCATTGATTAAAAATGTCTCAAGAATTGTCTCTATCTCTTTGGAGAAGGCTTTGTCTCTACGATCAGGTACTATTCCGTAAGTTCTTACAACTGCATTGTTGATAAGTTTTCTGCTCTGTTTGTCGATTTGAGCTACTATCATTACAACTCCGGCTTCTGCGAGGTTTTGTCTGTCGATAACGATATCATCTTCTATCTGTTTGTTTAGTTGGTTGTCAATGTATGTTTTCCCTGCTTTGACACTTCCTACTTTTTTGATATATCTTGAAGTTACCTCTATCTGATCTCCATCACTCATAAGATAAGTGTTTTTAGGATTTACTCCACAAGTAATTCCTGTATTTCTATGTTTGAAGATGTGGTTATACTCTCCGTGAACCGGTAGGAAAAATTTTGGTTTGATAAGCCTAAGCATCAATTTTTGCTCTTCCATAGCAGCATGTCCTGATACATGAATTTCACTAAAATCCTGATAAGCCACACTTGCTCCAGCTTTGATAAGGTGGTTCATCACCCTTGATACACTCGCTTCATTTCCAGGAATCGCTTTTGCAGAGATGATGATCTGATCGCTTGGTTTTATCTTGATATGTCTGTGTTCATTGATACTCATTCTATACAGAGCACTCATTGTCTCACCCTGACTTCCTGTTGTGACTATCAAAACCTCTTTGTCATCATAAGTATTTACCTCATGAGGCTCTATAAATACCCTTTTATCAAGATCAACATATCCCAATTCGATAGCGATATCAAGGTTTCTCTCCATACTTCTACCAATCACACACACTTTTCTATTATATTTGATACCGTGTTTGATAGCTTGATAGACTCTGTGAATATTTGAAGAGAAAGTAGACATGATAACTCTTCCTTTGGCACTGGAGAATATCTTGTCAAATGTTGGTCCTACAGATGCTTCAGATTTTGTGATACCCTCCCTGTAAGAGTTGGTACTATCACTCAAAAGTGCTACAACGCCCTTTTCACCATAATATGCATATCTAGCCAAATCGGTAGGATATCCATCAATTGGTGTGTGATCTATCTTGAAATCTCCTGTGTGTATGATAGTCCCCATAGGAGTGGTGATAGCCAAAGATGAAGCATCGATGATGGAGTGAGTTACATGAATCCACTCTATCTGAAACTCACCGATCTCGTAAATCTTTCTCTTTTGCACCGGCACGAAGTAATTTTTCTCTTTTTTCAATCCATGTTCATTGAACTTGTTAGCAATCATTCCAAGCGGAAGAGGAGTTCCGTATATAGGAAATTGAAACTGTTTGAAAAAGTATGGTACCGCACCGATATGATCTTCGTGAGCATGGGTAATGATGATAGCTCTGATTTTATCTTTGATCTTTTTGATGTATGAGAAGTCCGGTATGAGTATATCAACTCCATGCATATCTTCACTTGGAAAACTCATACCTATATCGATGATGATGGCATCTTTGTCTGTCTCCATAATCATAAAGTTTCCACCAATCTCTCCAAGACCTCCAAGAGGGGTAATCTTGACACTTGCTTTGTTGTTTGGATCAAAGTTGTCGTATGGTTGGAGTATGTTTTTATGAACCATTTTATTGGCTTCAATCGCCTCTTTCATCAAGACTTCCCAGTTTTCGTTTCCAAGCTTGGCTGAGAACTTTTGAGGTTTTCTTTTGGAGTTTTTGTTGTTTTGTCTGTTGTAATTTTTATTTTGATTGTTTCTGTTTTGATTGTTGCGATTTTGGTAATTTCTGTTTTGATTACTGTTTGGTCGCTGTTGTTGTTTATCGTTGTTTTGGTTGTTATTCTCTTGCATATATAGTCCTTATTATTTTTAATTTATTTTAATTTGTCAAACAATAAGTGATATAAATCGATAGAGAGTTGATGTGGTCTAACACTAAAAGAGAGGTCAAGTTCATCCAAAAACTTTAGAACAAGAGACTTTTCATAACTGTTTTGAAGGTTCTTTGTCAAAGTTTTTCTTGGTGCTTTAAAAGCCTCTTTCAAAAATCTCTTAAACTCTTCAAACTCATCTTGATCCAAAAAGATTCCATCTCTTTGGTTTTGAACAAATTCTCTTGTTTTGACCATTCTCAAAACTGCAGAGGTTACTTTTGGCGGAGGATCAAACGCTTCTGATCCCACATCAAATAAAACCTCCACATTTGCAATACTATTTGCGAGGATTGCCAAACCTGAAAAGTTTTTATCACCAGCTTGTGATGCAAACTTCTTAGCAACCTCTTTTTGAACCATTACCAAAATAGAACGACACTTAGGATCACTAAGTGCTTTTAAAATGATATTTGTCGCAACATAGTAAGGCAGATTTGCAACTAGATGATACTCTTGATCCAAAAGAGAGTCTCCCCTCCACTGCTCAAGCACATCACTACAAACCAGTGTTAGTTGTTTTGAAGCTATCTCACTTTCAAATTTTCGCTTCAAAACGACACATAACTCTAAGTCGATCTCAAAAGCACTCACCAGCTTACCGCTTTGGAGTAACTTCTGTGTCAAATCACCTAAGCCAGGTCCAATCTCCACAACGGGAAGTGAATCATTGGGCATCGCTTGGATGATTTTTGATTTTACAGACTCATCAATGAGGAAATTTTGACCAAATTTCTTCTTAGCTTTTATCAAATCTTGAGCCTTTTGTAAAATGAAGTGTTATTATACACAAATTATTCTTATGATATTATAAAACTTTACTATAAAAGCATAAGTTTTGTTTAAGAGTGTCGATTAGTATATAATAGAGCCATCTGGATTAGTTCCTGATCGAACAACCTCTGCAACGGAAGGGTCAAAATTTCTGTGAAATTTTGGGGTACCCACCGTGAAGCCGTTTGAGAGCAGGAACTAATTTAGATGGCTCATTATATAGTTGTAATTATAGATATTTTAAGGAGAATCAAAATGGATACAAATGAAATAGAGTTTATAAAAGCTTATATTAATAAACCAAAAAGTGAAGATTTTTATATCGATGCTTTTGAAGCATACAGTGCAGGTGGCATAGATCAATTTAAATGGAAATGGTCTTGGTGGGCATTTGGTGGTGGGATATTTTTTCTTTTATATAGAAAGCTTTATGTGGAAGCTTTGATATTTTTTATGTTGAGTGCTATAACCAGTCAGGTTCCTGTTGTTGCACTTGTTGTGTGGATAGTTTCTGGAGCTTTGTTTCCTTATCTTGTATATTTGAGATATAAAAAAGGTAAAGAGATGGTACTAGAAAAGTTTAGTGACAAAATTGAGCAGTTAAATGCACTAAGAGAGTATGGAGGTTATAACAATTGGGCTATCTATCTTGGTGTCGCTGTAAATATATTGATGTTAATTTGGCTCACTTTTATGATAACACTTTTTGCAGGATTACCAAATGGTACCGATATGATGCAAATGGATATCAATGGAGGAGGCTTTTAATATCTACATCTTAAAAGTAAATTTATACAAAATATTTAATTATTAAATTAATATTTAAGTTTCAATCTAATATACTCTTCTCAATATTTATTAAAAATCATTGAGAAAGTAGAGTCATGAAAGAGTATGATACATTAGATACAGAGAGTATTTTTAAAACTGACTATCTAAATGTAGCTAAAAACTTCATATTTAGTTTAAAACCAAAAAACAAGCCAGGTGTTGAGTCACAAACAAATCTTTCTTCACAGAAAAAAAGAGCAAAAAATAAGCAAAAAAAGAGGCTTATTCCTATAGATGCTCTTACAAATCTACCCACAAGATTAATGCTTATTGATGATATCAAAAATACTCCTGCTACAAAGTCAAACCATGCACATACTCTTTTGTATATCCAGATTGAAGGGTATGAAGATGTCAATGAATTTTTTGGTATTGATACAGGTTACACACTCTTAAAGGAGATTGCAAACTGGTTGAGTGAAAATCTTCCATCAAAAAATGCAAAATTGTATAAATTTGAACACAATGCTTTTGCGATATACAATAAGGGTCGATTTTCTCTCAGTGATCTTGAAGAGTATCTAAAAACACTCCATACCAAAATACACAAAACCACTATCAAAGTAGATGACACATCATATGATATAGCATTTAGTATCGGAGTAGCAAGAGGAAGAGGTGAAGATCTGTTAAAGCACTCTTATCTGGCACTAAAAGAGTCGATCAAGAAAAACAAACCATATATGATATTTAACAAAAAGAATCTCAGCGAAGAGCAGTTTTTAAATAATATCAAAAAAAATAGAGAGATAAGAGAAGCACTACAAGAAGATAGAATTGTGCCCTTTTTTCAGCCTATACTAAATATCAAGACAAACAAAGTGGAAAAATTTGAGTCATTGATGAGGATTCAAAACAGGGACAATACCCATCAGACTCCAGCAGAATTTTTGGAGGTTGCCAAACGATCAAAACTCTATCCCGAGATGACCAAAGCGATGATAAAAGCTAGTTTTAAAAGGATCGAATTACTTAGCCAACCAACGACAATCAATATCTCAATAGAAGATATCAT
>QNZU01000094.1 GCA_003978405.1 Sulfurospirillum sp. | reverse complement strand
AAAGCTATCTCCCTCTGTGATTGTGATAGGGTTTGATCCTTTTAATGTAATGGTTGGTTTTGTAGTGTCAGGTTTTTTCTCTACTTTCACTGTTCTAGTTATACTTGCACTATTTCCTGCACTATCTGTTACACTGTAAGTGATTGTGTATGTTCCAGCTTTATTGGTATCTACAGTTCCACTTGTTGTGATCTTGTTTGTGATATCTCCATCCTCATTATCACTAGCTGTTGCTCCAGGATCAGTAAAGCTATCTCCCTCTTTGATTGTGATATTTCTTGCTCCATTTAGTATGATGATTGGCTTTGTTGTATCTGCTTTCTTCTCTACTATTACTGTTCTAGTTATACTTGCACTGTTTCCTGCACTATCTTTCACACTGTAAGTAATTATATATGTACCAACTTTGCTAGTATTTACAGTTCCACTTGTTGTGATCTTATTTGTGATATCTCCATCTTTATTATCACTAGCTGTTGCTCCTGGATCTTTAAAAGAATCTCCCTCTGTGAGTCTGATTGGGTTAGATCCTTTTAGTGTGATAACCGGTTTTGTTGTATCTGGTTTTGTAGTGTCTGGTTTTTTCTCTACCTTCACTGTTCTAGTAACACTTGCACTGTTTCCTGCATTATCTTTTACACTGTAAGTGATTGTGTATGTTCCAGCTTTATTGTTATCTACAGTTCCACTTGTTTTGATCTTGTTTGTGATATCTCCATCTTTATTATCACTAGCTGTTGCTCCTGGATCTTTAAAGCTATCTCCCTCTGTGATTGTGATATTTCTTGCTCCATTTAGTATGATGATTGGTTTAGTTGTATCTGGCTTTGTTGTGTCAGGCTTTTTTTCTACCTTCACTGTTCTAGTGATACTGGCACTGTTTCCTGCATTATCTTTTACACTGTAAGTGATTGTGTATGTTCCAGCTTTGCTACTATCTACAGTTCCACTTGTTGTGATCTTATTTGTGATATCTCCATCTTTATTATCACTAGCTGTTGCTCCAGGATCTTTAAAAGTATCTCCCTCTTTGATTGTGATATTTCTTGCTCCATTTAGTATGATGATTGGTTTTGTTGTATCAGGCTTTGGCTCCTCTTTTTTCTTGACATTAACTTTAATAATACTACTATCAGTAGATCCTTTATCATCAGTAACTGTCACGATGATGATATGCTCACCATCTGTTTCAGGTTTATACTCTAAAGTCGCTCCGCTTCCTAGAACTTTATCACCCTCTTTCCACTCATATTTAACTATCTTAGCATCACTTTTTGTAGAAATTTTCAAAAAAGCACTCTCGCCAAGAGTGATGATTTGATTTCCGGATGTTGTGATGATAAGGTGTTTATCCTGAGGCTTTGGATCTGTATCTGTATCTGGATTAGGATTTGTATCTACTGTTATGGCTTTTGTTGTTGCATCAATTGATAAACTTTCTGAATATCCTGCATCATTAAAAGCTCTTATCTTAAAATGATAAGTTTCATCAGGATTCAAATCACCTATCAACACACATTCACAATCTGCATCAATCTTTTTTACCAATTCACCATCTTTATATATCTCATATCCCTCTTCATTGTCAGCCTCGTCATCCCAAACAAGCCTTACACAGTTTTCACCGACATTTTTAACTCTAAGATTTGTCGGTGCATCTGGTTTTGTTGTAACTTTAGGTATGTTTATCTCAGCTGTAGTGCCTTCAGAACTACCTGCGGCATTTTTAGCTTTTACGATGATTTTATAAGTAGAGTTGGTTTTCAATCCCCAAAGAGTGGCTTCTGTAGCATCTTTATCAGCGACCATTTCAAGCCAACTGTCCTCTTCTACATAATCTCCATCTTCATCATATCTCTCTATGTAAATCTCAAAACCATCTTCATTGTCTGAATTGTCACTCCATTTTATATCAATACTATTGCATTTACCTGCTTTTGCTACAAGATCACTTGGGGCATTTGGTACCGTTATATCATCTTGGTTATCAACATCGATTGTTACTGTTTTTATATCAGACTTTGAAACACCATCACTCACACAATACTGAAACTTATCAACACCTTTAAAATTATCATCTGGTTTATAGACAAATGTTCCGTTCTTTTTATTAAATCTTGTTATCTCTCCATGTTCAGGCTGAGAAACTATCTCATACTCAAGAGTGTCTTTGTCAGGATCATATGATGTAAGAGTCAATGAAGAGCTATTATTTACTGCCGTGTCAATCTTCACATTTGAAGCTAAAGGTGCTTTATTGACCGTTTTTATAGAAAAAGCTTGTTCTTGTTCCGTTGTGTTGTTATTGTTAATACTCTTTTTTGCAGTGCCGTTTGAACCACAACCAGAAACCAAAACCGTAAGTGCCATCATATTGATCAAAACTGTAGATAATCTCATTTTTATAAACTCCAAGTTAAATATAGTATAAATTTCCCTGATTTTAACTCTTTTAAACTTAGACAAAAATTAAAATTTTCTTTATCAAAAATCTTAATTTTTTTATTTCAGCAGTTTATTTAAATAATTTAAATTTTATAGATATTTATTTAATATACTTGATAATAAATTTTTGCAAAAAAATGTCAAAAATTACAAAACTACCCACTATTTAAACCCCTTGCGATAGACAAAATCAACAGCCTCACCCTCTTTCCCTGCTTCTACACTAATATCCCAATCTTTTGAGAGTTTTCGCTCTACTATGACTGAACTTTGAGTGCTTTTGTTTTGGTAGTAGATGATGGTCTTTTTGCCTACTTTTTTGCCCGCTTTTATATCAATTCCTCCAAGAGAGTTTCTGTTTAGATCAAGTCTGTCAAGATGAAGCTCTCTTGCCAAATCTTTTGAAATTGCTCTTCCAAATATCCTCTCTGCCGCTTTATTGGCACTGCTCATCGCCCCCTCGCTCTCACTTGCACTCATACCAAAAAGAAGATATGAGAATATATCCTTTTTGCTTCTTGGAGGTTTTGAGCTAAATTTGAGTCTTGGTCTGTTTTTATCACCCAAAATATCGATAAAGATTTTAATCTCATCCAAATCCTCATAGGCTACATGCAGATCCAAAAGAGGATTTATCTCTTTTAGCCCTCTAAATGCCACAGCTCCATCTTTGATATAAAATCTCTTATCAGCCAAGTCATACTCTCCACCATCAAGAATCTTGATTCTACCCGTTATCCTTGGTGTATCACCAAAATCTTTCCTCACTACAATATCTGGTTTTAGTTTTACTTCACCGGCTTGAACTTTGTAAACTATCTCATCATCTGAATAAATTTTAATATCCAAAAAGGTGTTTTTTATAAAATCATCACTCTCATTCTTGCCGTTTACTATGATGATATCACTATCTTTTGATACATCAAGATACCTAGATTCATAATTGACTTCACTATCTTTGAACTCTATCTCTCCGGTAATTGATTTTTTCTCTTTTGACTGAAAAAATTTAAGATGTGATGAGAGTGTAGTCTTGATATATTTTGGAATATGAAGATAAAAATGGTTTACATCAATATTGGCATCTATCGTATCTCCTATCTTTTTAGCTTTAAATTTTCCAAGATTGATGATATCTATATCTATAGAAGCATTTTGGTCATTGAAGGTTATGATTCCATCTCTTTTGAGTCTGACAAATCTATTCATCTTTTTATCACTGAAACCTTTTTGCCAAAACTCAAATCTTTTTAAAATAATTTTGTTTGGTTGATAAAGTGCCTCAATATTTAACTTCTCTGCCCGACCCTGCTCAAAAGTAATTTTTGGTGAAGTGATCACGGCACTAATACTCTCGCCCTTGCTTCTAACCTTAAAATCAACACTTCCGTCAATATCAAAACCTAACTTTATAGGATAGATTTTACTGATCTGTTTGACTGCCTCTTTAATAGATGTGATTTTACCATCAGCATTGATAAAAAGGGGGTCTGTTTTTATTCTAGCTTTTGCTTTGAAAGCCTTGTTTTTCAAAGTTGCCACAAATTCATCTGCTACTTTTTTAACCCCAATATTCAAACTAAAATCTCCGGCTCTTATGATAGTAGGTGTAAGAGTGAGTGACTCTTTTGAACTTTTTAGACTAAAGCGGTTTGTAGAGATTTTTCTACCGTTAAAATCAAACTCTTTTAATTTTGAATCAAGTTCTAGCTCACTCTTTGATATCTTGTAACTGCCTCTGCCATCTAGTGCAAGAGCTGATTTTTGAAGGTTTTGAGGAAGTTTTTTGTAAATTTTTGAAAGTTTTACTCTTTTAATATCAAAGTTAAAATCAAACTGATCCAAATCTTTGCTTTTTATAGCAGCAGTTAAAATCTTTGAGTTTAGCCAAATCTTAATATCTTTTAAATCCCCTACTCCATTTAAGCTTATATCTCCTAATGGTGAAAGATTTACACCTTTAAACTCTTTTGTATCTTTTATCAATCCCTCTGTTTTAAAATGAAGAGTGTTGTTGATATCATCAGTATTTAAAGATATTATATTTTTTAGTCTCAAGTTGCCTTTGTTGCTCTTGATTTTAAGATCAAAAAGAGAGTTTACATCATGGGAGATAAGATCATAAATTATATTTGTGTTTTGAAGTGATGGCCAAAGTTTTAGCTCCCCTACTTTTAAACTTCCATCCATCAAGATATCTGCTTTTATCTTTTTGGCATCTCCAAGCACTTTCACTTTTAAAGGCGAAAGCTTTGAGATAGAGATATTTTGCTCATCTGCCAAAGATTTAAAAAGAGCTTTTTTTATCAAAGCATTTGAATCTAATTGATACTTTAAAGTTTCGTTAATATCATTAAAATTGACTTTTGCTCTTAGATTGGTACCAATCTCTGAGATATTTGAATCAAGCTTTAGATTTGATTGCAAAGTCAAATCTTTAGTTTTTGGCAAGTACTTAATATGACTCTTATCAAGCTTTAGCTTTAGCAGCTCATCTTTGTATTTTAAAACACTCCTATCAAGCCAAAGATCTATATCAGCCTCTCTCATCGAGGCATTTATATCCGCTTGGAGTGGTGCTAAAGATATGATGCTTAGATTTTGATCTTTGATATATGGAGCTAATCTTCTGTTATCACTGATAAGTTTTATTTTGGTACTACTTTTTAGTGAAGAGTTTAAGTCATCTATATTTAAAAAGGAGTTTGAATTTAGATCAACATCAGCAACACTACTTTTGATATGACCATTTAGCAAGAGAGTCAAATCCCTGCTTTTGATACCAAAAACTCCACTTGCACTGATACTCTCTGGATAGATAGAGATATCATCAAAACCAAACTCACCCTTTGATAAAAAAATCTCATAATTTAAATCGTTCATATCACCATCTGCTTTTAGATTAATCAGTGGCGAACTCTTTAGTGTGATATTTGTATCACTTAAATATCTTTTTAAAAAATCCTCTTTTGGCTTAATTGAAGCACTCATTTTGTATCTGGAATCTTTTAGTTTGATAATTGCATCTATCTTACCTGCATTTGTATCTGCTTTTAACTTGATATTTCCAGAGTGAGAGTCGGTAAGATTGCTTTTTAGTCCATCTATATCAAGATCTAGTGATGAGATCTTATACTCTTTAAAAACGATATCTTTTAAATCAATATGAGCCTTTTTGATAGATATCTCTTTAAGAGAAGAGCTCTTGTTAGAGCTGTTTTTAGATGAACTGTTTTGATCTAACAAAGAGTCTAAAAAATCCTTCTCAATCCTAAGATTTGAGATATTTAAATCATCAATCTCCAATCTATTATCTTTCAATGCAGCCCAATTTAGCTTTAGCTTTGCATCACCTTTGATTTTGTTTTCATAATCAAAACCTCTTATGCTTAGTCCATTTAGTGGTGAACCGCTTAAACTTTTATATTTTAGATCTATACCGCTTTGGGCAATGAGATTTTTGGCGACACTTTGAAACAAAGAATCACTCTTTAGCATCGCATAAATAGCTCCAACAAACAATGCAAAGATGATAAAAATCCACTTTAAAACTCTCAAAACACCTCTCCAATACTTAGATGAAAACTAAATCCGCTTCTATCTTGAGGAAATCCAAAATCAAGCCTAACTGGACCAATCACAGTCTTATATCTAAATCCAAAACCATAGCTCCCATGATAAATACCATCAAACTGATCACTCTTTAGATTTAGGAGTGAAACATCATAAAACCCTACTCCCCATAGCTTTTGCCAAAGATTGTATCTCACCTCAAACATACTATCAACAAGACTCACTCCTCCAAGAGGAACTCCCTCGCTATCTTTTGATCCAAAATCTCTATACTCATACCCTCTGTTAGTATTTGCACCACCTGTAAAAAATCGCTTGAAAATCGGCACATCTTCATCAATTCGACCGACTCTTAGTTTTGTTCCTGCTACCCATTTTGAAGATAACCTTTTGATATATCTTAGATCAATAGTCGATTTAAAGTAGTCTATATCACTCCCCAATGCCTTCATCGATTTCTCTAGATATAAAGCTATGTAGTATCCATTTTGTGCATCGATTTTGGAATCTCGCTTATCAATTAAAAAGCGGTAAAACAAAGAGTTAAAAAAGTAGTTACCACTCTCATTTTGGCTGTTGGCTGTTTTGGATTTGATTTTTGAGTATTCAGTAAGAAGTCCAAAATAGTGCTCTATATCAAAGAGTCTTTTGCCAAAAGTCAATCTATTTAAGAGTGTGCTCTCAGTGTAACTATCGTATCTGTAATGTTTATAGTTGATATCGTTTTCAAATGTGATCTTTCCAAGAAGTGGTACCATTATCCATGGATCATAGTAGATATTGTATGCCTCATATCCTTTTTGTGTCACTTTAAAACCAATATCAAATACCTTTAGATTTCCAAAAAAGTTCTTATCGATCCACTCAATCGCTCCTCTTGCACCCTCGTTTGTGCTGTATCCAACACTTCCCTTTATAAACTTCGTCTCTCCCATCTTTAATTTTAGATCGATTGGTACCAAAGAGCTGTTTTTATCTATACTATCAACTCTTGGTTTGAAAGTGATAAAATCATAAACCCCAAGATCATAAATCTTGTCATAACTGCTTTCGATTTTTTTGATATTGTAAGGTTCCCCTCTTTTATACTGCAAAGCCTCTTTGATGATTTTTTGATCTACATCCTCTTCACCACTGATTGTAGTATCTCCAAAGTAGTATGTGCCGTTTCTATCGACATAAAAGTCCATATCAACTCTATATTTTTCAAGATCAACATAAGCTTTTGCATTAAACCCATACAGAGGATGGGCATTTTCTTGCATATACCTCTCAATCCTCTTTTTACTGCTGGTAAAATCAGCCGTGTTAAAAACAGATCCCTTTTTAAACAAAATGGCATTTTTAAATTTGGAGTCTGGATGGACTTTGATAGAGGCAACCCTGATAGGCTCACCTTTGTCAATATCAACAATCAATTTACCATTTTTTGGATAGATATCGATCTTGGCTCTGTAGTAGCCATGAGACTCAAAATAGTCTTTGAGCCTCTCTTTATAATCTTCTATCTCACTATCATTGAAAGTAGGATCATCTCTCCATGGGGTATAAAACGGCGGATACTCTTTGCCAATCACCTTAAAAAGAGTCGATGTGGCAAAAGCCCCCACCATAAAGTCAATCCCTTTGCCTCTAAACTCAAGAGTTTTATACTCCTTGGCAAATAACGAAATTGATAAAAATAAAATCAATAAAAACTTTTTCAACTCTTCCCCGTTTTTTTATAAATATATTAAATATTATATCGGAAAAAAGTGAAGCTGATTAAATCTTTTTAACAAACTCTCCAAGTTTTTTATCTTTTTTAACTTCATCCCACTTAAAAGTGGTACCATTCATTAAGATAAAGACTCCACTCTCATTGGTACCAATTGCTCCAAAAGCACTACCTAGATTAAAAAGTGCATCAGAATTTTTAAAGGCATAGGGAATCATAGCCCCTGTTAGAATGATCCGTTTACCGGTAATGGTAGAGAGTTTGGAAGCGGTTTGCACCATCGTATCGGTACCGTGCAAAATAATAATCTTTTTTGAAGAAGAGGAGTTTACAGCCTCATATATCATCTGTCTGTCATCTTCATCCATATCAAGAGAGTCTTTTAGGAAGAGTTTTGTAATCTTTGGCTTAAAATTGACTCTTGATTGAAGAATCATCTTTTTTAGATGCTCTTCATCAAAGATAAGCTCTCCGCTTATCTCGTCATAAGATTTGGCGATCGTTCCGCCGGTTATCAATATCTCAATCAAAGCCACTCCAATATTAAAGTAGCTAAATTATATCCTACTCTTCATTTGAATTATACCTATTGACATGATCTGGAAAATGATTATCCTTTTTCCACTCTTTAAATCCTCCCAATATATCATATACATTGGTAAAACCGTTTTTTGATAGAAGCTCTGCAGCCTCTTTCGATCTTGTACCTGAATGACAGATAAGAATAATCTTTTTATTTTTGTCGCCACCAACCAATTTTAAAACCTCTTGAACAAACTCTTCTTTCCTATCATACCTATCGTTATCAGGATCATTTTCATTTCTGTATTGATATACAATAATAGCTGGATCAGCTTCAACTGCCTGTCCATTTTCTCTCTCCCACTTATTTCTAATATCTATCAATATGGCATCATTACCGATTATCTCCTGTGGACTTGAATACTGATCCAAATCTATTCTACCAAACTCACCGGCTTTAAATGGTCCCGGCTTGGAAAGATGTGGAATATTTTCTGTAGGATTATTATTGATAGGATTGTTATCGTCTGATGAAGATGAGCTACTCCCGCATCCGCCAAATATCAAAACTGCCAACAAAACAATCGCACCAAATCTTTTTATCATAATCACTCCTTATTGTATATTTAGTGTTATCTTATCATAATGTATCTTAAAGTTAAACTTTATTTTACCTTTGGAAATTCTCTATTTATTAACAAAATGTTACTATAATACACACATATATATACACAAGGATCTCATTTGAATCAAGATCAAAAGATAGCGGTGTTGATAGATGCAGAGAATGCACAGTTAAAATCTCTTGGCTCAATTTTAACCGAACTATCAAAATATGGACATATCATTGTCAAAAGAGCCTATGGAGATTGGAGTAGTAATCATCTAAAAAACTGGAAGAGTCTGATGAATGAGCTTGTCATTCAGCCAATTCAGCAGTTTAGTTATACCCAAGGCAAAAACTCCTCCGATTCTGCACTTATCATAGATGCTATGGATCTGCTATATTCTGATAAATTTGATGCTTTTGCGATAGTCTCAAGTGACAGTGATTTTACTCCGTTGGCTTCAAGGCTTAGAGAGTCTCAAATCCATGTATATGGGGTGGGAGAGCATAAGACCCCAAGCTCATTTAAAAATGCCTGTGATGATTTTATCTATGTGGAGGTACTAAGAGAGCTTGACAGTGATGAGAGCCAAAACGAAAAACAGAGCAAAACCAAACAAAAACCTAAACAAAAAGATATCAAAAAAGATACCAAACTGCTCACTATCTTAAAAAATGCTATGGAGGATTGTGCCGATGAGGATGGTTGGGCATCTTTAGCAGAGTGTGGAAGTTTGATAAAAAAACAGCTACCAGACTTTGATCCAAGAACATACGGTTACACAAAACTTTCTCAACTAATAGATGATACCAAGCTTTTTGAGATGTGGAAAAAGACACTTGAGCCATCCGGTAAAAAAGTGATCTATTTTAGAGATATCAAAAAATATGGCA
>QNZU01000083.1 GCA_003978405.1 Sulfurospirillum sp. | reverse complement strand
GGTCCTTCAAACTTCAACTTTCCAGTTGCCATCGCACCCATAGCTCCACAGCCAAGGCTTCCTTTACCGATACATGTCCAATCTTTATCACTTGCATGCATCACATAATCATAACTACTATCAAGTGCCTTACCATCAGGTTTACCACCTCTAGCACATACAGCCTTGCCATCTTGTGGAACGATTGTTAACTGAATTTTGCTACTCTCTCCACACTTATCTCTATAAATCTGGATCAATTTATACCCTCTTTTGCCATCATTTTTGATCCACTTCTTACCAAGCTTACTTGTGAGAGTATCATTGTTGTTCCAAGCCTTACATATCTTATCTGCCCATGTAGCATCCATAAATGTATCTGCAAAAGCCCCTTGAGTTAATAATAGTGCCGAGATTACGATCATTTTTTTCATTTTTTATCTCCTTAAAATATTTTTTCAAGACTATTATACTATAAAAAAATATTATAATCAATAGAAACAATAAATCCATTTATTAAACAGACAATCCAGATTTTTAAGCATAATCTTTATCATATCTTTGGTAATATCAAGATACAAACTTTATAACAATAAGAAAATTTTAGGGTTGGGTAATTTTGGTTTTTAAAGATACAAAAGCATTCTTTTTTGATTTGGATGGGACACTCATTGATAGTGCAGATGATCTTTCACAATCAATCAATTATATGTTAGACAAAATAGGCAAAGATACAAAAAGCAATAAACTCATCAAAAGCTGGGTAGGAAACGGAGCAAGAATTCTTGTTAAAAAAGCCTTAATGCACAATGAACAAACTTTAGAAGAGTTAGATGAAGCACTATTTGAAAAAGCACTAAACATTTTCTTGAATCACTATAAAGAAAATCTATGTATAAAGACCAAACTATATCCAAATGTTTTAGAAACATTGCAAAAACTAAAAAATGAAGAGTTTATGATGGCAATCATTACAAACAAACCTTTTGAATTTGTAGAGCCTATCTTAAAAGAGTTGGATATATACCACTATTTTACTTCAATTTTAGGAGGAGATTCTTTAAAAGAGAAAAAACCTCATCCTTTACCGCTCTTACACACTTTAAAGAAGTTTAATTTACAAGCAAACCAAGCGATAATGGTAGGTGATTCCAAAAACGATATATTAAGTGCAAAAAGTGCAAATGTTCACTCCATAGCTGTTAGTTACGGATATAACCAAAATGAAAATCTATCTCAGTTCCAGCCTGAGATTATAGTAGATAATTTTGGTGATATTTTAAACTATTTAGGATTACAAAAATGAGAGTTGCCATTATTGGAGGAGGAATAGCAGGATCGACTATGGCTCTTTTGCTTGGTAGAGCCAATATTCAAACTACATTATTTGAACAAAGAGATTCACTTATAAGCGGACCACCATTTTGCCATCTACATGCGGGTGGAAATCTATATCCAGACATTAGTGATAAACAGTGTATCAAACTACTTCATCAATCTATTGATTTTGCCAAACTATATCCGTTTTCAATCGATTATCGCCCTACTCTTATCGTCTTTCCAAAAAGTTGCAAAATAGGTGTAGAAAATTTTATGCCAAGATTGGTACTACTAAAAAACGAGTATCAAAAGATAGTTCAAAATGATCCGTCAAAAGATATTTTAGGTGATCCATCCAGATACTATAAACTCTACGACAAAGATTACTTAGCTCAACTCTTTAAAAAACCCACTCCCAAAAATCCAAAAACCTTAGACGAATGGCTAATAGAACCTTCTAAAAAAATAGATTTCTCTCAAATCCAAACTCCACTTATAGCAGTAGCAGAATTTGGTATCAATCTTTTTTTGGTATCTAGTTTTCTTCAAACAAAACTATCAAGCTATAGCTCTTTGGATATGAGACTAAATTCCAAAGTAACTTCTATAAAAAAAGAGAACGAAAAATTTATTCTAAAAGCAGATGGGGATGAGTATCAATTTGATTATCTCATCAATGCCACAGGTTTTCAAACAGGAATCATAGATGATATGCTTGGTATCGAGGAAGAGAGAATGGTTGAGTTTAAGGCTGCATATGTTACCAAGTGGGAGCATACAAACACTCTTTGGCCAGAAATTATATTTCATGGGAAAAGAGGCACCAAAAACGGCATGGGGCAATTTACACCATATCCAAACTCACACTTTCAGCTACATGGAATGAGTAATCAAATAACTCTCTTTGAAGAAGGCTTGGCAAAAAGTTCAAAAAGTAGTTCATATCCGATTTTGCCAAAAAAGTTGATTCAAAAAATAGATTTAGGGTGGAACAGCAATGATATTGAGCAAAGAACCCAAAAAGCAATCTCTCATATATCCAAATTTATTCCAAGCTTTAAAGATGCAAAAGTGGCTTCAAAACCCCTTTACGGTGCTCAACAAATTCCGGGGAATGATCCCTCATTGAGAGTTGCAGAAGTTAGCTTTCCAATCAAAAACTATGCAAGATGTGAGATAGTAAAAGTATCCTCAGTTATCGATATGGCAAAAGCTATATTGAAAGATATTGGATTAAAAGATGAAAAACTGCTTTATCCACTAACTGATATTAATAAGGATAAAGCCCAAAAACTTGCAAAGCAGATTGCCAAAACAAGAGGCTATCCAGAAGATTTAGGATCAAAAATCACAGAGCAAAACTCATAATATACAATGCCCAACCGCTAATTAATGTAAAAACTATATCTATAAAAAGAGCCTTACCAAAAAGTTTATGCTTAGAGTGTTTTATCTCTTTGGTACCAAGAAATGAAAACTTAAAAACCATCCAGCTCCATAAAAAAAATGAGCTAATTGCAAAAAGAAGATGAATAGCAAATATAGCTTTTAACGAAGTCGTCCCATAAAATGAACTTTGCATACTTGCACTCTTGATATCTCCCAAACGAATATCTACTTCAAGAGCAATTACAGATATGGTACCAACAAGCAACAGTAACAGTTGCAGATTTTTATGAAGGGTGTATCTGCCTTTAGAGGCAAAATAGAAGCTATAAAGCAAAAAAAATGGCAAAAACCCTGTTATTACCATTATAGAATCAACGATAAGATCAGCTCTTGTGCCTAAAAATCCACCCATTATCACCTACTAAACTTATCAAAAAACCACATAAAACCAAATAACAAACCAGGAGTCTTGATAAACTTTTCATCAAACATAAACTCTCTTGCATCTTTTAGTGGAAGATATATAACCTCGATCTGCTCATCATCTATCCCTCCACCCTCATTTTTCTTCTGTTTTTCACTCACTGTTGCAAAAAAGAGTGTCTGTCTTCCACCGGCAAATCCAACTGCGGTATTAAAAGAAGTGATCTCCTCTATATCTTCAAGCTCCACTTCATACCCGCACTCTTCATAAATCTCCTCTTTCGCAATCTGCTTAAGAGATTTATCTTTGTCTATCAACCCTGCACAAAGCTCATAGGTGTGTCCATCTTTATACTTTAGATAGACTGCCGGACGAAACTGTTTGACTAAAATAAAGGCATCTTTACTCTCATGATAAAGTAGTACCGCTACACTATCAAAGGTATCTGCTACCTCCCAATCTCTTAATACTCCATTGTGTCTAAAAGTGACCAATTTCGGTTTGATATACTTTCCCTCTTTTAGAGGCTCTATACTTAAAATCTCTATTTTATCAGTAGCCATTTTGCAAGTCCTAAAAAACTAAAAAATCCTACCACATCAGTGATAGTTGTCAAAATTACTGTGCTTCCCACAGCAGGGTCGATGTTGAGTCTTTTTAATATCAGTGGTATCACAGCACCAAAAAAACCAGCAGCCAAAAGATTGATGATCATAGATGCACCAATGACAACTCCAAGCATCGGCTTTGAAAACCAGATCGACGCAACCACACCCAAAATAACAGCAAAGAGTAAACCGTTGATAATAGACATAATGATCTCTCTTTTTATCGCCTCTTTTTGGTTTTGTGTATCGATATCTCCAAGAGCCAACTTCCTAACTGTAACAGTCAGTGACTGTGTTCCTGCATTTCCACCCATTGATGCAACTATTGGCATCAAAATAGCAAGTGCCACATAAGCTTGAATAGTTGAATCGAAAAGTCCTATAACCATCGATGCCGCAATTGCTGTAAGAAGATTGATAAAGAGCCAAAAAGCCCTCTTTTTAACCGCACTCCAAAGCTCCTCATCCTCCTCAGCCTCATCATCAACACCAGCTAGGTTATAGATTTGCTCTGTTGCACTCTCTTGAATAACATCATATATATCATCTGAAGTAATTCTTCCAACCAGCTCTCCGTGATAATTTACAACCGGCACAACCGCAAGATCATGCTCTTTGATAAACTTTGCAACATCTTTGATATCATCTGTATCTTTTACATACAAGCTTTTATACTCATCTTTGACATTTTTGATAAACTCCTTATAGCTTTGATTAAAATCCGCAACTATCAGATCTTCAAAAGGAATAGTAAACATCAAATTATTAAAACTACCAACAACATAGACATTATGTGCATCATCTATCTCATCATTCTTTTTTAGCTCTTTTAGTCTTTTGATGGAATCTTTTATCGTCTCATCAAGTTTGGCACTAAAAAGCTCGGTCTGCATGTATGCACCAGCTTCGTTTTCATTATATTTTTTAAGCTTATCTATCTGAGCTTTATCATCCTCATCCATTGATGAGAGAATCTGATCCGCTTTGTCCTGATCAATCTCTTCGATATCTTGAATCAAGTCAGTAGCATCATCACTGTCAAGTTCCTCTATCACTTCGACCAAATCTTTTTTTGGAAGCTCTTCAATGATCTCTTTTAGGTGTTTTTCCGGCAACTCCAGTGCAATATCACCTAAACAGTCGTTTGGAATCTTTTTTAGATACTCGTTAAATTTCTCTTCATCATTTGTATGAACAATTTTGAGAGCTTTTGCAATATCTGATGGTGAAATATTAGAGTGTTGAGGATCTTCTAAATATTTATCAATCAGTGCAATTTGGGAGGAAATATCTCTCTCTTTTGACATATAGGCATCTCCTTACTCTATTTAATCGCTCTTCTCAATATCTAAAAGTGTAGGTATTTTTGAGTTTTTATTTTTAGATTTTATCATATTTTCCAGTTTTTGAGTGTAAATTTTAACACTTGCTAAAAATGCCCTTCTTTTGCTTCCACTCAAACCTTTGGCTATGACAATTTTTAGTGCAGGATTTATCCATCTGCCATTTTGACTCAAACCAAAATGAAGATGAGGTCCTGTGCTTCTTCCTGTATTGCCTGAATAGGCAATCACATCTCCTGTTTTTACCTTCTGCCCTACATATGTTTTAAAACGACTTAGATGGGCATAATAAGTTTTATAGCCTCCTAGATGCCTGATAATAACAACATTTCCATACCCACCTTTTCTACCTGCAAATATCACTCTTCCGCTATATGCAGCATGAATTGGTGTTCCAACAGGTGTGGCATAATCGATCCCGTGGTGGGCTCTGTAACGATGTAAAATAGGGTGCCACCTTTTGTTTGTAAAAGGAGATGAAATTCTTTTGTATTTACAAGGCACTATAAAAGAGCTTTTTTGACCACTTTTTCCTTTTTGGTCATAATACCTGCCATCAAGTGCCAAAAATCGGTAATACTTTTTACCACTAGCTTCAATCATAGCCGCTTCTATTTTGGGCTCACCAAAAGTTTTGCCCATCCTCATCTTCTCATCATACAAAACTACAAGATGCTCACCCTTTCTTATCTTTGTAAAATCAACACTTTTTTTAAATAAGCGCTCAATTGCCACGGCCAAATCAAATGAATCACTCTTTTTCATTATCTCTTTAGATGGAATATCATTAAAAGTGATCAATAGCTTTTTCTTTTTGATCTGATAGATAATCGGTATCATACTCATTGTATAGCTACCGTCTAATTCACGACTGATATGAAGCTGAAGTTCGTCACTTACGGGGATAAGTACCTCATCTACTTTTCCATCTTTATCACGAACCAATTGATATTTTGTAGCCATATCAATATCCATCAAAAGTTTCTCATCTTCAGGGTCGAGTTTGTAGTATAATTCAAGAGGCATCTCATTTTTTTGCAAAAATGACAAAAATGTCTCACCCCTGCCCCAAACTCTCTCTAAAACCAAATGACCCTTTAAATCATAGGCATTAAGGAACATCGATAAAGTAAGCAATAAAGCGATATATCTAATCAAAGTTTTTCCTAAAATCTAACTCGCGCTAGTTTACTAAAAAGTAAATAAAGATTGTTGTATAATATCTAAAACATCATCCAAAAGGTAATTTTAATGCAAAGAATTTTTTTATTTGTATCTATTTTTTTAGGGCTTTTACATGCACAAAGCAACTTTTCTCAAACAGAATTTACAATTGACTCAGTAAAAGGTGATTTAATCACAATCAATACAAACCAAAATTTTGCAAAAGGTGCAAGTGCCGTTGTGCTTAGAAAATTTGATGACCAACATGAAGCCATCATAGCAAATGCTGTGGTAATAGAAGGCAAAAACTCTAAACTGATATTAAAACTCTCACCTTACAATGACTTAACTCAAGATGTGCTACCAAACTATGATATCCCTCCAAAAGCAGGAGATAAAGTCCTATTAAACCACCTCTACAACAGAGCGATGATCATTGCACCAAATCAAGAGAGTTATCTAAAAGTCCGAAGAGACTACTCAAATTTTGACTGGGTTCACCCTGATCTGTTTGCACTCAAACTTGTCTCATCTTTTCATTCAAAACCTACAAAAGAGCAGTTTCAAGAGGAGTGCAAAGATGATACTATAGGACTTATATTTTTTGTCATTAAAGATAAAACATACATAGTTGATTGTAAAAGTTTCAAAGCTATAAGCTACTCTCCAATAACACCTGCAACAAAAAAGACCAAACCTTTTTACAGCAGGTTAAAAGAGACAAGAGGAAAACTAGGTGGTCTTTTTGGAGGAGACAAAATAGATGATTTTGACAGATACTACACAAAACTCTTAACTGGAAAATAGATGCTAAAAAAAAGATACCTAAAAGATCTGCAAAAGATTGTAGGAGAGGAGAATATCTATGATGATAAAGCCCACTCTTTAGCCTACTCCTATGATGCGACAAGAGAGCATTATGAACCAGATGCCGTTATCTTTCCAAGAAGTGAAGATGATGTCAGCCAAATCCTAAAATATTGCAACAAACATAAAATCATCATTACTCCAAGAGGTGCAGGAAGCGGATTCACAGGAGGTGCCCTTCCAAAAAATGGCGGAATCATTCTGGCATTTGAAAAACATATGAATAAAATTCTTGAGATTGATTTGGAGAATATGTTAGCTATAGTTGAGCCTGGTGTAGTCAATATGGATCTACAAAAGGCAGTTGAAGCAAAGGGGCTTTTTTATCCACCAGATCCCGCAAGTGAGCAATACTCCACAATAGGCGGAAATGTGAGTGAAAATGCCGGAGGTATGAGAGCTGCCAAGTATGGAATCACCAAAGATTTTGTAATGGCTCTAAGAGCTGTCCGAGCAAACGGAGATATCATAAGAGCCGGTAAAAAAACGATAAAAGATGTTGCCGGATACAACATAGCAGGGATTTTGACTGCAAGTGAGGGAACTTTGGCAGTTATTACTCAAATCACCCTAAAACTCCTCCCAAAACCAAAATTTGCCTCTTCATATATGGCTGTATTTAAAAGTGTGGATGATGCAATGAATGCTGTCTTTAAATCTCTTGCATCGGGAGCAAATCCGGTTGCTATGGAGTTTTTGGATTCACTCTCAGTCGCTGCTGTTAAAAAGAAGCTTGGTATTTCACTTCCTGAAAATGCGGGAGCTTTACTTATTGGAGATGTGGACGGAAATGTCAAAGAGGAGATTGAGTTTCAGCTTGGGACACTAAAAAGTTCATTCAAAGAGAATGGTTGTGTGGATTTTGAAGTAGCCAAAGAGAAAGAGCAAAGAGAAAAACTATGGTATGCCAGAAGAAATGTATCACAATGTGTTACCGTATATGGAAGCAAAAAGTTAAATGAAGACATATCGGTACCAAGAAGCAAACTACCTGTTGCTTTGAAAGAGATTTATAAAATCGGTGAAAAATATGGCTTTAGTGTGCCATGTTTTGGACATGCAGGAGATGGTAATATTCATGTCAATGTGATGGTCGATGGAAGTAATGAAGAGGAGCTTCACAAAGGTCATCAAGCAATCGAAGAGATTTTCGAGCTTGTAGTAGATATGGGTGGTACTCTTAGTGGTGAGCATGGCATTGGTCTTAGCAAAGCTCCATTTATGGATATCGCATTTAGCAAAGAGGAGAGGCAACTATTTTTGGATATCAAAAAAGCTTTTGATCCAAACAATATACTAAACCCCGGTAAAATGGGTCTTTAAGTGTGCGACAAAGATTTAACTCTTTAAAAAGATTTTTTTTGGATCACTCTTTGATGCATTATGCATCAAGTCTTAGTTTTCATACTATTTTAGCTCTAATTCCAATTTTATTGATCTCATTTTTTATCTATTCAAAACTGCCAATATTTAATGAGAGCCTTGAATCTGTAAAGAGTTATATATTCTCATCTTTATTGCCAATCCATGCTCAAAAATTCAGCTCATATATTGATACTTTTATAGCGAACACTAAAGATTTAGGGCTACTTGGAATCGCTTTTGTATTGTATGTATCAATCATGTTTTTTGATGATTATGAGTATGTAATAAATAAAATCTTTCATAAAAACCCTAGAAAATTTCTACACTCAATATCTATATATCTTACCATCTCCATATTGGTACCAATGGGACTTGGGGTAAGCCTGTATCTATCACTAAAGGCAAATATTTTACTACAAAGCTATGCTTATACCAAAAACATCAACTCTTTGGCATTTAGCTCATACCTGATCTCCTGGCTTATCTTTTTTATACTCTATATCATCTCGGCAAATACAAAAGTTCACTTTAAAAGTGCATTTATCTCTTCATTTTTTGCTTCGCTTATCTGGTCAGTCTCAAAGTGGCTCTTTCTCTTTTATGTCACTTACAATAAGACTTATACAAATATCTATGGCTCATTTTCAACTATTATGTTTTTTCTTATCTGGATATATCTATCTTGGATTATATTTTTATATGGAGTTAAATTATGCTATATCTTGGAAAAAAAACAAAGCTCTTAACAAAAAAGCAACTGCACTCATTGCCAATAGATACAAAGCCCTTTTTGAAAACACAGCCCCAAACATCATTGCAATATAAAAAGCCAGAAACCAAATAGGAGTGTGAATATCTACATGGTTTGAATTTAACTCAAACACTTTTACAAGCCACTCATCCAACAATCCACCACTACCAAACAGATGTAAAAACAGCTCTACAGGATAAAAAACAACAAATATAAGTGAAAGAAAAGGTGAAACAAGTTGCAAAGGAGTAAAAGTGGGAAATATATAGTGAACAATTGGAATCATCATCAAATAGACCCAAAAATTGATACCAAGAAGAGTTTGATAATTTTTTAGATTTTTAAAGTGGTGTAAAAATAGATAGATAAAAAATATCCCACTCACACTAAACCAAAACGATACACTAAAAAAGAGCTCCGGTTTGATTGAGAGCAGAAACAAAACCGAAACACTCAAAACCTCAAATGAGATAATCTTATACCACCTCATATATAAAAATATTCCAAAAATCAGCATACTAAAAGATCTAAGTATCGATGGAGTCAAACCAATAGTATATATATAAAAAAGTAAGATAGCTATTGTAAATATACTCAAATCAAAATTTCTGTTTCGATAAGGAAAATATCGTTTTTGAAAAAATTTATACACATATATACCCAAAAACAAGAACATCGCATATAAAAATCCAAGATGATAACCGGAAATTGCAAGTAGATGGCTAATACCAAGGTTTGATACACTTTTTCTAAACTCTTTTGAAATAGGACTTGCCAAAAAAAGTGCATCAAAGAGTTCTTTTGTCCATTTGTGGTGATGTTGTGAATCTATAAACTCTTTTAATCTGTTTTTCAAAGTTGGCTTAAACTCCAAAAGTTCAAGATCAAAAGTTGGAGCAAAAAAGCCTTTTAGATATTGTAAAAAACCGATATTCTTTGTGATAATTGCAACACTCAGCTCTCTTTGCTTTAAATCTTTTA
>QNZU01000091.1 GCA_003978405.1 Sulfurospirillum sp. | reverse complement strand
ATCCTCACTCCTTTGGTACCAACTGTCGCACCAACTGGATCGACATTTGGAGTGACAGAGGAGAGGGCTACTTTGGCTCTTTCTCCTGGGATTCTAGCAGATCCTTGGATGATGACATACTCATCACTGATCTCTGGGACTTGGAGTTCTAGCAGCTTTTCTAAAAATTTTGGGCTTGTTCTTGAGAGTTCTACTATCATCCCTTTTTGTTTATCGACATAGACTCTTCTTATGATACTTTTTACAGTATCACCAACTTTGAACTTTTCCCCTTTGATTCTGCTTTTCATCGGTAAAATCGCTTGAACTTCTTTAAACTCTCCATAGGTGTTCTCATCATCATCAACTCTTGTTACGACTATATTGATAATATCACCTACTTTACTTTGGTAGTTCTCATAAGTGTTTTGAGCGACTTGTCTTTGGATATGGTACTCTAGCTCTCTAAATAAAACTGCCACAGCAGTTCTTCCCATATCGACAAGATCAACTTTGTAGGTGATCTCATCGCCGATTTCAAGATCGCTATCGACCTCTTTTGCCTCTTTTAAGATCATATATCTCTCATCGGCTCCATCTTCTTCAAGCCTCTCATCGTCATCACTAACAACTAAGACTTTTTGAAATAGAGCTAACTCTCCTGTATCGGCATCATTTTCTACTATATACTCATACTCTTCGCCAAATATCCTTTTGGCAGTTTTGATTAGAGCAGTTGATACAGCCTCTTGGGCATCTTCTAATTTTAATCCTTTTTCACTCGCTATTGATTGAATAATATTGGCAATCTTCTCCATTCCTATCTGGCTCCTTTAATGGGTGTAACGAAAAAATCTTTTTTGGGATTTTATCACACGAAGTTGTGCAATTTTAGCAATTATATGCTTAAGTTAATCCAAAACTAGGTAAACTACGCGAAATTTTATATAGATGAGGTCATGAATGAAACTGAAGCTTGCAAAGGAAAATCTTGTTGATAGTGAAAATGAAACTATCACTCTAAAAGATATTTTAAACACACTAAAACAAAACGGTAGTGCAATCTACTACTTTGACAATGAAAATGCTCACAAAGATTTGGTTGAGCTTGTGGAAAAGCTTGAAGATAAAGATTACAGTGTATATTTTGAAGAGGTAAAATTTGGTCTTAATGATAATGACTATATCTATGAGATGCATATACTCTAAGGCTTGATTTTGTCAAAAAAACTCTTTATAGAGACACTTGGTTGTGCTATGAATATGCGAGACAGTGAGCATATCATAGCTGAACTTAGCAAATATGAAAACTACTCACTCACTACCGATTTAAAAGATGCCGATTTGATTCTTATCAACACCTGTTCTGTTCGTGAAAAGCCTGTCCAAAAGCTCTTTTCTGAGATTGGTGTATTTAACAAAAAGAAAAAAGAGGGTGCGAAGATAGGGGTTTGTGGATGCACGGCAAGTCATTTGGGTGAAGAGATCATTAAAAAAGCTCCGAGTGTAGATTTTGTCTTGGGGGCTAGAAATGTCTCAAAGATAAGAGATGTTCTTCATAAAAAGGGTGCGGTTGAAGTAGATATCGATTATGATGAGAGTCAGTTTGCATTCAGTGAGTTTAGAAGTTCTTTATACAAAGCGATGGTAAATATCTCTATTGGATGTGACAAGCAGTGCACATTTTGTATCGTTCCAAGCACGAGGGGGAAAGAGGTTTCAATCCCTGCAAATTTGATAGTCCAAGAGGCGAAAAAAGCTGCAAAAAGCGGTGCAAAAGAGATCTTTTTGCTCGGACAAAATGTCAATAACTACTCACATGAGGGAAAGGATTTTTCCGATCTTTTAAATATGGTGAGTGAAATTGATGAAGTTGAGAGGATTAGATTTACCTCTCCTCATCCACTTCACATGGATGATAAGTTTTTGGAAGTGTTTGCTAGCAATGAGAAGGTTTGCAAGTCGATGCATATGCCTCTTCAAAGCGGATCAACTGAAATCTTGAAAAGAATGAAGAGAGGCTACACCAAAGAGTGGTTTTTGGATAGAGCCTTTAGATTAAGAGATATGATCCCAGATGTTCATATCAGCACTGATATTATCGTGGCATTTCCCGGTGAGAGTGATGAGGATTTTAATCAGACTATGGATGTACTGGAGAAGGTTAGGTTTGAGCAGCTTTTCTCTTTTAAATACTCCCCAAGACCTCTTACTAAAGCGGCAGAATTTGCTGATGTAGTTGATTCAAAAGTTGCAAGTCAGAGGCTTAGCACTCTTCAAAAAAGGCATGATGAGATCTTAGATGAGATCACTGATGCTCAGATGGGCAGAGAGTTTGAAGTATATTTTGAAGAGCTTAGAAGCAGTGGTGGGGTTGCAGGAAGAAGTGACAATGGATTTTTGGTGCAAGTTCAAGGAAGCGAAGAGCTTTTGGGAAAAACAAAAAGAGTGAAGATTACATATCCAAGAAGGACTACCCTCTATGGGGAAGTGGTTTAGCAAGGAGAAAAAACGGCAGATTCTCTCAAAAGTTTTGCCTCCGATTATTTATCTGTTTATCACTATAATCTTTTTTACGGTTAGAAAAAGGTTCCATTTACCATCATTGGTACCAGATGAACCTTTTATGGTCGCTTTTTGGCACGGAAAGATTATGCTCTCGCCATATATCTATAAGAGATTGAGAAAAGATCCTAAGATTGGTGTAATTATTTCTGAGCATTTTGATGGAGCGATTATTGCTAATACTATGAAGTATTACAACTTTGATACTATTAGAGGAAGTTCAAGAAGAGGTGCTATCAAGGCATTAAAAGAGAGCTTCAGGCTTGTTGATAGAGGATATGATATAGCGATTACTCCAGATGGTCCAAAGGGTCCTTTTCAGAGTGTTGCAGATGGAATTGTTGCGATATCGCAAAAAAAGGGTATGAAGATAGTTGCATTTAATTACAAAGCCGACTCATTTTGGCAACTAAAAAGCTGGGATAGGTTTATGGTACCAAAGCCTTTTAGCAGAGTAGATTTTTATGCGAGTGAACCTTTTAGTATAGAAGGTATGGAGATGGATGAAGCAAAAGCTTTGATCAAGGAGAAGTTAAATGAAAGCATATAAAACAATTTTAAAGATAGTCATAGCTTTAGTAGCAATTTTGGCTATATATACTTTTGGATTTACAGACTCCTATAAAGCTTCACTCAAAGCTAAGATAAAGTATCTTGAGGGAGATTACAAAGCAGCACAAAAATTGGCAAGAGAGGCATTTGATAAAGATCCATATAATAGGATGGCGATTGGAGTTTTGGCTCAAAGTAAAATCTCAGTAGAGTTTGTTGATTATATAGATGATGCAAAAAAATATATCTCCAAGATTGAAGAGCTTACCAAGAAAGATAAATTTTCTCACAGAGACAAGATTAAAATCAAAATGATGTGTGAAGTTATGATTGAGAGGTATCAAAAACTAAACTCTACTGTTATGACAGACAGTGAGCTAAAAGAGTCTGCCAAAGAGTATTATGAAAAATTTAAGAGCATCTATGAGAGATTTTTTAAAGAAGAGGGTTAGTGACTATCTGCACTATCTTCAAAAGATAAGACACTATTCACCTTTGACACTAAAGACATACAAAAGTGTTCTGTTTGAAGGATTGGAATATGTTCTGATTGATGAGCAAGGGAAGATTATTGTAGTTGATCTGATTCCTTATCGAAACAGACTTGTTAATTTGAATAAAAGAACGATATATAAAAAAATCACTATCTTTAGGAGTTTTTTTGAGTATCTCAAAGAGGATGGATTTGAGTGCAAACTAAAAGGTGATGAGAGTATCAAACTGCCAAAAACACTTCCAAAACCGATCTCGCTACAGCATCTTAACGAAGCATTGGATGTGGCTACACTTGAAGAGAGGGTGATTTTGTATCTGTTTTTTGCTCTTGGAATTAGAATAAGTGAACTTTGTAGTTTAAAAGTTAAAGATATTAGTCAAAAGTGGGTAAATGTTAAAGGAAAAGGTGGTAAAATTCGCCAAATCCCTATTTTGGAAGAGTTGCACGAATTGTTGGATGAGTTTGTTAAAAAAGAGGGGTGTAAAGAGTACCTATTTGAAAAAGACGGTAAGTCTATGAGTCAAAATCAGATTAGATACCGTTTTGGTAAAGTTTTTGAAAAGATTGGTATCAAAGTTACTCCTCATCAGTTAAGACATACATTTGCAACGACGCTGTTAAATCAAGGTGCCAGGATCAATGATGTCAGCCAATTGCTTGGACATAGTTGGCTTTCAACCACTCAGATTTATACAAAACTCAGTGCAACTGCCAAAATGAGAAACTACCAAGAGGCACATCCATTGTGCAGGAGTGAAAATGAGTCTGGTTAATGCGCTAAAAAAGCGATTAGTACACCAATTTATATCTGTCATCGTCTATGAAGAGAGTTGTAATATAAAACAGAAGGTGATAAAGGGTGCTAAAGTAATCCATAAAGAGGAGTTCAACTATGATCTCAAATCAAAAGATGAACTCGGTGCAAAAATAATAAATTTTATCAACTCTCTACAAGATGAGTATGACAACACTTATATATCTTTGTTTTTAAACACATCTGGGCAGGGTGTAATACCTGGGTGTGATAGTTCAAAACTGGAGTTATATAGTATTGATCAAAAGAGTGTTAAAGCGATATGCAAAGATAAAAGATTTTTAATGTATTCAACTCATATTGATATAAACTGGGCTGATAAACTGTTTGCAAAAACAGGACTTGATTTTATCTTCTCTCCATTTTTGATACTTGATTTTTATTTTCAAAAAGATATGAAAAAAGAGAGCTTCAATAAAGATGATGTGATCTTATATATATTATATTCCAAAAACAGTGTAACAATGATGATTATGCAAAATGACAGACTTTTATATGGATCATTTTTTAATACTACAAAAGAGGAAGATCTTTTAAATATCGATTACTCTACCGCAAGTGATAGCACTATTGATGAGATGGAAGAGCTTGATTTGGATAATATTGATGAACTTGGTATGGATGATATTTTAGATGTAGGCAATGATAGTAATTTTGCAAACAGTTTGCTTGAAGACTCTTTTGATTTGAGTGAGGCTGATGAGAGAGTGATAAAATATATCGATACATCATTAAAAGAGTTTTATGATAATGATCTTTATGAGAGTCAATTTATAGTCGGTACCAAGATATATGATGATTGTGGTATCAATGACGGTATATTAAAGCATCTTGAAAATGAACTACTTTTAGATACAAATGCAGAAAATATCAGTATCAGTGATGCGGTTTTAGAGCTTTCAATAAAAGAGGCTTTAGATAATGTATAGTTATAAAAAACCAAGAAATAAACCATTACTAGATAAATCCACAAAAATGTGGATTGTATTTTTTTCATTTGTTTTGTTTGGTGTTATAGGATATGGAATCTTTTTACAAATGAAAACTTCAGGTTTTAATGAGAAGATAGCCGATATTCAAAAAATCAATCAAAAAAAGATAGCTCATATAAAAAAACTTGAAAATGAGTTAAAAGAGTTAAAATTCAAGCAGGTAGTTGTAAGAGAGTCTGAAAAATCAAATAAACTTTTAAACAACAGTATCAAAAATCTTTTTAATCTAATTCCAGATCAAATCACACTCTCAAAGGTTCTTATGAAAAAAGATAGTCTCAGACTTGAGGGGTATAGTTGTACCAAAGATGCATATAGACTACTTCTTGAACCTGCACTAAAAGCAATCTTTGTAAAAAGCGATGTGAAGTTTGATTTTATTCCAAGAGTAGGAAAGTATAAGTTTGTATCGGTAAACAAATCTGAGATAAAACTATATAAGAAGGATAAGGATATAGACAATGGCAAAAGATGATAATGGTACTATAAAGTTTTTGCTTTATGTTTTGATTTTTCTTGTTATTATTTTACTGTTGTTGTTGCTTTTTATCATTCCTGGTATAAAGGCATACAAACAAAGTAGTACCAATCTAAAAAATATAAAAGAGAAAAGTCTGCATCTTCAAAAAAAAGAGTTGAGTGTAAAGGAGAGATTAGAAGCTTTCAAAGATAGCAAATCAAAACTAAATAAAAAGGCTGATACCCCTTTTGATTTAAATGATTTTAAACAATATGCTCAAAAATTTTTAAAAGATGTGAAAATAATAAAAACTCAAAATGAAGACACTAATTTTGAAGAGTATAATGTAAGTGCATCTACAGCTACAAAATCACCTAAAAGTTTTTTTGATTTTATTGATGCTCTAAATAAATATAATAGTGTTGTAAAGATAAATTTTCCTATAGAGCTCATATCAAAAGATAACAAGATTGATTTGAAATTTAATGTCAATATTTACAAAAACAGTGAAAAAAATTAACAAATTGAAATTTTTTAACTATTTTAAACTAATTTCATACTTAATTTAAGTTTTATTTGTTAAAATAGTGTGTCTTAAAATTTATTAGGAGTGAAAAATGAAGATTTTAACACTGAAAAGTTCAGTTTTGGTAGCCGCTGTATTAGCAGTAGGCTTTAGTGGATGTGCACCTAAAAAGAGTTGTAATACAACTGTTGCAAAAGTTGCAAAAAAAGAGGTAGTTAAACCTGTAGTTCAAAAGGTAGTACAAGTACCAAAGGTAATTGTAAAAGAGAGAAGCACTTTGTATCCGCCAAATGCTCAGCCAGGACACTGCTATGCTAGAGTTCTTACACCTGCGAAATTTAAAACTGTAACAGAGAAAGTTCTTGTAAAAGAGGCTTCTGAGAAACTTGTTACAATTCCAGCTAAATATGGATACAAAACTCAAAAAGTTCTTGTAAAAGAGCCATCTGAGAAAATTGTAGTTATCCCTGCAACTTATAAAACAGTAACAGAGAAAGTTCTTGTTTCTCCAGCATCTGAGAGAGTTGTAACTGTTCCTGCAAAATATAAAACAGTAACAGAGAAAGTTCTTGTTTCTCCAGCTACAACAACTTGGAAAAAAGGTAACAGAGCTAGAAATGGTGCTTGTTCAACAGGTGATTGTGATAGAGTTCCAGGTTCAACTGGTGAGGTTATGTGTCTAGTTAATAAACCAGCACAATACAGAACTATTACAAAAAAAGTTTTAGTTTCTCCAGCAACTACAAAAACTATCCCAGTTCCAGCTCAGTACAAAACTGTTACAAAAAGAGTTGTTGACAGACCTGCGACTACAAAGACTATTCCAGTTCCAGCACAATACAAAACTGTAAGAGTTAAAACTATCGTGCAACCAGCATCAACTAAATCTATTCCAGTTCCAGCACAATACAGAACTGTAACTAAGAAAGTTCAGGTTGGTGATCCAGTTCTTACTTGGAAAGAAGTTAGATGTAAATCTGTAAGATACTAATTCTTGCAGTTACACTATTAGATAGGGGTTTTTCCCTATCTATTTTGGTACCTATCACAAAAATTGAAATGTCTAATATGCAAAGACTTTTCTCTACCCCTTATATGCAAATCCTGTCAAAAATTATTTTTAAATCCATCTATTCGTGTTAGAGAATTGCCTGACGGCTTTAAGATATATAGCTTTTTCAGTTATGATGAGGTCTCATTTTTGCTAAAAACAAAGCATAAATTTATCGGGCATCAGATCTACTCCATTATGGCAAAGAACTCATTTAAAAGATTTGCTAAAGAGTTTGAGTTTAGTAAAAAAGTATACTCTATTTCAATTGATGATCAAATTGAGAGTGGATATTCACATACAGCCATCTTAAACAGGGCATTAAAATCAAAATATATTATACCTTTATACTCAAAGTTAAAAGCAACAAAGAGTGTGAAATATTCCGGTAAGTCTTTGGAGTATAGATTAAAGCATCCAAGAGGATTCAGAAGTGATTTAAAAGGCAACTTAGACCTAATATTGGTAGATGATATTGTAACAACTGGTACCACAATTTTAGAAGCTAGAGCGACTCTTGAAAAAATTGGTCATAATTCTTTGTTTGCTCTATGTTTAGCTGATGCCAAAGAGTTATGAAAGTGGATTTTAGATAAAATATCTATTATATGTAAAGCAAATAAATGAAGGTATTTTAAATGGCAGATCTTTTTGAAAATAGTGAAGATATCGATAATGTAGAGATAGAAAAGTCAATCTCTGATAGTTATTTAGATTACTCTATGAGTGTAATCATTGGTCGGGCATTACCAGATGCAAGAGATGGATTAAAACCGGTTCACAGAAGAATATTATTTTCTATGAGTGAGCTAAATCTAAGCTCAAGAGCACCATATAAAAAATCTGCCAGGATTGTCGGTGATACAATAGGTAAGTACCATCCACACGGTGACAATGCTGTATATGATGCACTTGTCAGGATGGCTCAACCATTTTCTATGCAACACCCATTGATTGATGGACAGGGAAACTTCGGTTCGATTGATGGAGATAATCCTGCTGCTATGAGATATACCGAAGCTAGAATGACTCAGTTGTCTGAGGAGCTGCTTCGAGATATCGATAAAGATACAGTTGATTTTGTTCCAAACTATGATGATAGTTTGAGTGAGCCTGATGTATTGCCTTCAAGGATACCAAATCTACTGCTTAACGGATCTTCGGGAATTGCAGTCGGTATGGCTACAAATATTCCTCCTCACTCACTAGGTGAACTCATAGATGCACTTCTTCTTATGATAGAAGAGCCTGATTGTGAAGTTGAGCAGCTTTTGGATATTGTAAAGGGACCGGACTTTCCTACAAACGGTGTAATTTTTGGCAAAAAGGGTATCAAAGATGCCTATACCACTGGTAGAGGAAGAGTCAAAATTAGGGCAAAGACTCATATTGAAACGAAGAAAAACAAAGAGGTAATTGTCATTGATGAACTTCCTTATCAGGTAAACAAATCAAAACTAATTGAAAATATCGCAGCCTTGGTTCGAGATAAACAGCTTGAAGGTATCTCTGAAGTGCGAGATGAATCTGATCGTGAGGGTATCAGGGTAGTTATTGAGCTTAAAAAAGATGCGATGAGTGAGATTGTTTTAAACCATCTGTTTAAGTCAACTACAATGGAGATGACATTTGGAATAATCTTACTTGCTATTTTGAACAAAGAGCCAAAAATCTTTACTCTAAGAGAGCTTCTTGATATATTCTTATCTCATAGAAAGACTGTAATCATCAGAAGAACAATCTTTGAGCTTGAAAAAGCAAAGGCAAGAGCCCATATTTTAGAAGGCTTGAAAATTGCTCTTGATAATATCGATGAAGTGATTAAAGTAATTCGTGCTAGTAAAGACACTGCCGAAGCAAAAGCATCACTAGTTGCAAAATTTGGTCTAAGTGAAGTCCAGGCAGCTGCAATATTGGATATGAAACTTCATAGACTCACAGGTCTTGAGAGAGAAAAGATCGAGAGTGAATTAGCTGAGCTTATGGCTGAGATAGAAAGACTCAGTAGTATATTAAAGAGCGAGGCTTTGCTAAATGAGCTCATCAAAGAGGAGCTTGTTGCAATAAAAGAGAAGTTTGCCATACCAAGAAGAACAGAGATTGTTGATGATTATGATGAGATAGATATAGAAGATTTGATTCCAAATGAGCCTATGGTTGTCACTATCACTCACAGAGGCTATATCAAAAGAGTTCCTCTAAAACAGTACGAAAAACAAAATAGAGGAGGCAAAGGAAAAACTGCCTTGACAACTTATGAGGATGATTTTATAGAGAACTTCTTTGTCTCAAATACTCATGATACACTAATGTTTGTAACAAATTTCGGACAACTTTACTGGCTAAAAGTCTATAAGATTCCTGAAGGTAGCAGGACAGCCAAAGGAAAAGCAGTTGTAAATCTAATCAACTTGCAGCCGGATGAGAAGATAAGAGCGATCATCCCAACTACAGATTTTGATGAGAGTAAATCACTTGCTTTCTTTACCAAAAACGGTATTGTAAAAAGAACAAAACTAAATGAGTTTAAAAATATCAGATCAGTAGGTGTTAGAGCCATAACATTGGATGATAGTGATGAGTTGGTTGATGCCAAGATTGTAATGCCAGAAGATAGATATCTTTTTGTTGTAACCAAAAAGGGAATGTGCATAAGATTTTTAGTTACAGATGCCAGAGAGATAGGAAGAACCGCAAGAGGTGTTACTGCTATCAGATTTAAAGAAGAGGGCGATATCGTAGTAGGTGCAATTGTAATCAATAATGATGAAGAAGAGATACTAACAGTCAGCGAAAAAGGTATAGGTAAACGAACAGTTGCGAGTGAATACCGAGAGCAAAAAAGAGGTGGTAAAGGTGTGATAGCGATGAAGCTTACACCAAAAACCAAAGATTTGGTCGGTGTTGTTTTGGTAGATGAAGTCAAAGATCTAATGGCTCTTACTTCAACAGGAAAAATGGTAAGAGTAGATATGCAAAGTATCAGAAAAGCAGGACGAAATACCAGTGGAGTTATTGTGGTTAGAGTTGAGGGAGATGATATCGTGTCTTCAATTGCCAGATGTCCAAAAGAGGATAGTTTAGAGGATAATATAGAGGAAGAAAATATAGATGGTCAATAACAGATATTGGCATACTATTGTAATTAATCATTTTCAGATAGACTAAGCTAAAAATTTGGCAGGAGTCTATTTGAAGATTTTAACCCTTCTATTTTTAATCTCTTTTTCAACTCTTTACTCTAAAGATTTTCGCTCAAACAAGTTGACAAAAAGCTTTATAAACCATATGGTAAAAGAGCACAACATAAAGCCACTTTTTTTAGACAGACTCTTTATGGATGTAAAGATTCAAAA
>QNZU01000005.1 GCA_003978405.1 Sulfurospirillum sp. | reverse complement strand
TTTTTTTTCTGTAATCTTCCAAAAGCTTATTCTCCGCAAACTCTTTGCTTGTTACAAAAAATGTATCACTTGTTGTATTAAATTCATCATTTTCATCTTGAGTGTTTAAAGTAGAGTTTTTCTCTTTGGTACCATTGCCCTCTTCTTTTATTGAACTGTTTGATTCATTTGAGATATTTTGTTCAACTTGCTGCACTACCTTTGGAGGATCATCTGAGCATTTGACAAATAACAATCCGATTATCAAACCAAGAATAATCAGAGCAATAGCTCTATTTCTTTTTCTAGTTCTTAGGTCAAGCTTTTTTGGTGTTGAAAGATCTTTTTTGATCTGTTTTTTGATTTTTCTATCTCTTTGCATTATTTACACCTAAAAAAAATTTTAATATACTATAATGAATTTGCTCTTACGAACCGATCAAAAACTACATAAGGAGCAACGTATGGAAGCGATTAATGAGATAACCAGCCTTTCAATTTGGCTATTTATTGTATTGACTCTTTTTGTTACAAGTAGAATTTTTTTGCTCCTTAAAAGCAAAAAAGATTTACAAACATTTAGCAAAATTTATGAGAGATGGACACTCTTTTTCAGGGCACTTTTGGGTGCGCTTTTCTTCTCTGGCGTTGTTGTGATGGCAATTGAGCATTTTCACTCAAGAGTTCAGGTATGGTTGATGCTCATTTTTGCACTGATCCTTCTAGCTGGAACGATCAAAGAGAGCACATTGTACCAGAAGACTGGCATCGGGAAAAACAGAGAAAACGAACTCTTTTTTGGCTTTTGTAAAAAATTTTATATTTTTGCCATTATCGGTATTTTAAGTATTGCTATCATAAGTCAGGTTGGCTAATGCAATATCTTTACCATCCAGATGCGAAAGAGGAGCAACTTAAAATAGATGGAGATGATTTTAGATATCTTGTAAAAGTAAGACGATTCAAAGAGGGCAAAGAGATTGATCTTAGAAATTTAAAAGATCATATACTATATAGATATAAAATCACAAATATCAACAAAAAAGATTTGACCCTTTCTCTCATTGACTCCAAAGAGGATGTAGAGCAAAAAGAGAAAAAACTCCATATTATTTGGTGTGTTATAGACCCCAAGACGATCTATTCAACCATACCGATGTTAAATCAAATAGGTGTGAGCAAAATAAGTTTTGTATATTGCCGAAGAAGTCAGAGAAATTTCAAAATAGATTTACAAAAAATAAAAAAGATTTTAATAAACTCATCACAACAGTGTGGACGAACATCTCTTATGGAGTGCGAACTCTTAGATTCACTTTTGGATGCAATAAGACTATACAAAGATTTTGCCGTGATGGATTTTGGGGGAGAGAGTGAATACAAAGATATCAAAACCGCACTCATTGGATGCGAAGGTGGATTTAGCGATGACGAAAAAAATCTTTTGTTAAAACACCCAAAAATTGGACTTAAAACTTCAAATATTTTAAAAAGTGAGACAGCAGTTTTAAGTTTTTCAATAAAAGCCTTGATTTAAAATATTTTTTATGTTATAATTTTGGCTCCCCTCCCCTATATGGCAGTAGGCTTTTTTAAAGTCTGCTGTTTTTTTATTTTTATCTCCTCGGCGGAGTGCCCACGCACAGATGAACCGTGCTTATTTACATATTCATTGGCGGAGTGCCCACGCACAGATGAACCGTGCTTATTTACATATTCATTGGCAAAGTGCCCATGCTCAGATGAACCATACTCCAACATTCTTTACTAACCTTTTTTATTTTTTTCTAAAATTTAAGTGATATATAAAGTTCATATGATATACTCACGCACCAAAATACCTATATCTTTGTTATTTCATGCAAAGAGTTGAGAAGGAAAAAACGATGAAAAAAGATATACACCCAAACTATATGGATTGTAAAGTTAGCTGTGCTTGTGGAAACAGTTTTGAGACTAGATCAAATGTTCCAGAGATGAGAATTGATATCTGCAACGAATGTCACCCATTTTTTACAGGTAGCCAAAAGATTGTCGATGCTACTGGTAGAGTAGAGAAATTTAAAGCTAAATATAACCTAAAATAACTTTTGCTCTATTTTATTCCAACTCCCATTGGAAACCTTGAAGATATCTCACTAAGATCTTTAAATATTCTGGCAAAATCTTCGCTTGTTTTTTGCGAAGATACCAGAGTAGCAAAAAAACTGATAAACCTCCTACAAAAAAATAGCAATCTTGATTTTATAGAAAAAAATTTTATCTCTATGCACTCACACAATGAAGAGAGAGTTATAAAAGAGTTAAACAAAGAGACTTTTGATCAAACAGTAGTCTACCTTAGTGATGCCGGTATGCCCTGTGTTAGTGATCCAGGATGCAAACTTGTAGAGTATGCACAAAAAAACAGTATTGAATATGAAGTACTGCCTGGAGCCAATGCGGCACTTCTTGCCTATGCTGCAAGCGGGTTTTGTCAAAAAGAGTTTCTCTTTTTTGGTTTTTTATCACACAAAACAAAATCAAGAAATGAAGAACTTCAAAAGCTAATAAACTCTTCATACACAACAATTTTATATGAATCACCACACCGTATCAAAAAGCTGATAGATGAGCTATCCTCTTTAATCCCAAATCACCAAATTTTTCTAGCCAAAGAGTTGACAAAGATGTATGAGTTAAAATTAAAAGGCACCGCAAAAGAGATAAAAGAGAATTTTAAAGATATAAATACAAAAGGTGAGTGGGTTGTAGTTGTTAGTGGTACCTATGAGTCAACAAAAGGAGAAGCAATCACAATTGAAGATATTTTATCACTTGATATTCCCAAAAAAGCCGCATCCAAACTGATAGCAAAACTCACGGGAGAAAATCCCAAAGAGTGTTACAAACAACTCTTGCACTCTTCCAATCCAAAAGGATAAAAAAACTAAACATTAACTATTTTTTAGTATCATACAAAATGGTCGTATATGGTAAACAAATAGTTCTTTATATAGCAAAAAATCATCCGGGTACAGTGGAAGAGGTCTATCTTGCCAAAGAGGTCTCAAAAGAGGATTTTAGGCACCTTTTAAAAATCGGCAAGAAAATTATCAGGCTCGATTTCAAAAAAGCCCAAAGCTTGGCGAAGGGTGGTAATCATCAAGGCTTTTTACTAAAGATTAAAGATATTGAATTTACCACTATGGACAATCTTAAAAACAGTGATTTTTTACTAATTCTTGTCGGTCTTAGTGATGTGGGAAACATAGGTGCGATTATTAGAAGTGCCTATGCACTTGGTGTTGATGGAGTGATAATTTCAGGCTTAAAGTCTATAAACCTTGAGGCTGTTATCAGAACCAGTGCAGCAGCAGCCTTGGAGATGCCAGTAGCCCTTGTGAGTGATACACTTTCACTTTTAAATGAGCTTGGGCAGAGAGGATTTGAAAGAGTAGCAGCCGATATGAGCGGTCAAGATGTCAGAGAGTGCAGTTTTAACGAAAAAAAAGTTTTGCTTGTAGGTTCAGAGGGTGAAGGTATTCCAAAGAGAGTTTTAAAAATTTGTGATAAGATAGTAAAAATCAAGATGGAAAGAGAGTTTGACTCTTTAAATGTCAGTGTGGCAACCGGAATTTTATGTGATAGGATGAGAAGTTAATATGCAAAAGAAAAAAGAAGAAGAGATCAAAGATCAAGAACAAGAGGCAAAAGATCAGGCTACAAAAGAGGATGAGCCAAAAAGCGGTATCGAGATTTTAAAAGATATTGGTCTAAAAAATGTATCAAACAAGACATTTATCAATCTTGAAAACCTAACTTATCTTTTAGATAAAGATTTTGAAAAACTTCACAAAACAAAGGCTCTTGGATTTATTCAGATATTAGAGAGAGATTTTGATGTTGATTTGAGTGAATTAAGAGAGGATTATCTTGCACATTTAAACGGCGGACGGAAGATATCAAGCAAAAAAAGAGTCGAATCCAAAAAGAGTACCGAAACAAAAACTCCAAAAAACATCAAGCAAAATCCTCCTATTAAGGAGAAAAATTTCAAAATAGGTCCATATCTTTTGATCATTATGGCTGCACTTTTGGCTTATCTTCTGTTTAAAAATGCTACCAAAGAGGATGAGATAAAATTTGACGATCTAAATACACAAAGCGAACATCTCATCAAAGAACCTGAAAAGAACCTCATAGAAGAAGCTACTCTAAATAGCGATGAGTCAAATGAAAGCCAAAAAGATGAGAGTGAAGATGATGATATAGATCTGAACAAAGTTGTCCACGAAATGCTCCAAAAAGAGAAAGATGAGAGCGATACAAATCTCACCCAAATAGTCCAAAATACTGATGACTCTACTCTAAATCTAAATAGTGGTACCAATACATCAACCAAGTCCACAGATATTCCAACATTATCTCAAGAACTCCCACAGACAAAAGAGACAAATTCAAGCGACAAAGCCTACATTCAACAAAATAGTTCAACTGTTAACTCTCTTGAAGAGATAGAAAATCAAAAAGTATCTAACACAGACAACACAAATACAGATACAAATAAAATAGACAATCAGTTAGAAAAAGAGCAAACAGAATCTAATACAAATCAACTTGAGAGCCCAATAAATCAATCTTTATACATCAAACCTATACAAAAAGCCTGGGTTGGAGTGATATATCTTGATAATTACACCAAGAAAGATTATCTTATAAGAAATACTCTAAAGTTAGATCCAAGCAGAGATCAAATCATACTTGTTGGGCACAATAAATTTAAAATTTACCGTGGCGATAAAGAGGCAAAATTTCACTCAAAAAGAATGGTGAGATTTCTCTATAAAAACGGAACTTTAAAAGAGATCAACAAAAAAGAGTATATCAATGCAAGTAAAGGTGTCCGTTGGTAAAAAAACTAATTCTTCTTATCTTGGTAGTACCAACTCTATGGGCAAGCCAGTTTGATACTGCTCTTGTGTCACTGCTTGGAAAATCAGACTATCAAAGAAACAGAGGTATGATAAAACTCCTCTTTAAAGATAGATCTAAGTTTATCAAAGATAACCATTTGGATTTTGTAAAAATCACCAAAACCTTAGAGAAAAACCATCTACTTGATACAAAACTCAAAAAAATCTCAAATATAAAAATATCCTTTGCGACAAAACAGAAAAATAGTCTGCTTTTTATAAAGATTGTCAAAGAGGTACTATCAACTGCGGGTTATACAAATGCTATGACATCAAAAGCGATTCGTGATAACAGCGGATTTTTATGGCAAATAACACTAAAATCAAAAAATATGATAGATCCCTCTTTGATAGCCAGAGCTTTTGAAAAAAGAGAAGCGACTATTACAAAAATCAAAAAAATCTCAAAAGAGCAATATCGCTACGATATAGATATAACAGAGGCAAAAATCAATGCCCTAAAATTAGAGACAAACCAAGAGACTAAGCTAACAAAACCTCTACATCCTTACTGGATAGACATTAGGGCTGCAAATATAGTAAGAATATCAAGTCTGGTAGGAAACAGTTGGCACCCATACATTGTCTTTTATGATCAAGATCTTAACATTTTAGACAACTATACAAAAGTGAGAAAAAGTTATAATATATCACTGAAGATTCCAAAAGATGCCAGATATTTGAAGATATCAGATCTATATACTCTTCAAAATATCAAGCGAGGGTTGAAAATCACCCTCTTAAAATAGCACCACCATATATTTAGGAAAAAGAATGTTTGATGAAATAAAATTTAATACCATAGACAGATTGCCAAATTATGTATTTGCCCAGATCAATGAAATTAAGCTTAGAGAGAGAAGAGCCGGAAGAGATATTATCGATTTTTCGATGGGAAATCCAGATGGTGACACCCCAAAACATATCGTTGAAAAACTTGTAGAGAGTGCCCAAAAGAGCAAGACTTCAGGCTATTCGGCAAGTAAAGGTATCTATAAGCTAAGAGTAGCGATTTGTGACTGGTACAAACGAAAATACAATGTCCATCTTGACCCAGAGAGCGAAGCAGTAGCGACAATGGGAAGCAAAGAGGGTTATGTTCACCTCATTCAAGCCATCACAAATCCAGGAGATGTGGCAATTGTTCCTGATCCTGCATATCCTATTCACACTCATGCGATTATCATAGCCGGTGGAAATGTAGTAAAAATGCCATTTTCATGGAATGAGAAGTATGAACTTGATACTGAGAAGTTTTTTGATGATTTGGATAGAGCAATCAAAGAGTCGATGCCAAAGCCAAAATTTGTTGTTGTCAATTTTCCTCACAATCCTACAACTGTTACAGTCGATCAGAGCTTTTATGACAGACTTGTAGCTCTTGCAAAAAAAGAGAGGTTTTATATCATCAGTGATATTGCATATGCTGATATCACATTTGACGGATACAAAACCCCCTCAATCCTTTCAACTCCAGGAGCCAAAGATGTAGCGGTTGAGAGCTATACACTCTCAAAAAGCTACAATATGGCAGGATGGAGAGTAGGTTTTTTTGTAGGAAATCCAAAACTAATTGGTGCATTGCAAAAGATAAAATCGTGGTTTGATTACGGTATGTACACCCCTATCCAAGTAGCTGCAACAGTAGCACTAAACGGACCTCAAGATTGTCTTGATGAAATCATAGACAAATATCACAAAAGAAGAGATGTTCTCATACAGAGCTTTGCAAATGCAGGATGGAAAATAGACAAACCCCAATCAACAATGTTTGTTTGGGCAAAACTCCCTCCAGAAGCAAAACATTTAGGAAGTCTTGAATTTACCAAAGATCTTCTTACCAAAGCTGAAGTTGCCGTAAGTCCAGGGATTGGTTTTGGAAACGGTGGTGAAGGGTATGTAAGAATAGCTTTGATAGAAAATGAAAAGAGAATCAGACAAGCAGCAAAAAATATCAAAAAATATCTCAATGAGCTAAAGGATGAGGCAAATAAATGATAAAAGTTGGAATTATCGGTGTTGGTACTGTAGGAGCCAGTGTAGCAAATATATTAGAAGATAACTTTGATCTAATTACAGCCAGAGCAGGAAAAGAGATCAAGGTTGTCAAGGGAGTGGTTTCCAATCTAAGCAAAAAAAGAGATGTCAATATTCCACTAACTGACAATATCGATGATGTGCTTGATGATCCAGATATCGATATAGTAGTGGAGCTTATGGGAGGAGTAGAAAAACCATATGAGGTAGTCAAAAAAGCTCTTGCAAACAAAAAGGCGGTCGTTACGGCTAACAAAGCACTCTTGGCTTATCATCGATATGATCTGCAAGAGATCGCAGGTGATATACCAATCGGCTATGAAGCGAGTGTTGCCGGTGGAATACCTATCATCAATGCCCTAAAGGTAGGACTCTCTGCAAACCAAATAACAGAGATCAAAGGTATTATGAACGGCACCTGCAACTATATGCTCACCAAGATGATTGATGAAGATGTCGATTATGATACGATCTTAAAAGAGGCTCAAGAGCTTGGGTATGCTGAAGCAGATCCCACTTTTGATGTAGGCGGTTTTGATGCAGCACACAAACTTTTGATACTCTCTTCCATAGCCTATGGAATAGATGCAAAACCAGAAGATATACTTATAGAGGGAATTGAACAGATAAACAAAGAAGATATAGCTTTTGCAAAGGAGTTTGGATATGCTATCAAACTTTTGGCAATCGCCAAAAAAGATGGCAACAATATCTCTTTGAGAGTGCATCCAGCTATGATAAAAAAATCACAAATGATAGCAAAAATAGATGGGGTTATGAACGGTATCAGTGTGATTGGAGACAAGGTGGGAGAGACCTTGTATTATGGTCCTGGAGCCGGTGGAGATGCAACGGCAAGTGCGGTAATATCAGATATCATAGAGATAGTTCGTGCCGGTCAAAGCTCACCGATGCTTGGATTTAAAAAGCCATTTAACAGCGAAAAACTCACTCTATCTCCTGCCGAAGATATCAACAGTGAGTACTATTTAAGAATGAGTGTTCAGGACAAACCGGGAGTTTTGGCAAAGATTGCAACAATTTTGGGTGAAAACTCCATCTCAATAGATACCTTTTTGCAACGATCAGCTTCAAAAGAGAAAGTTGCTACACTTCTTTGTGCAACTCACCTCTCAAATGAAAAAGATATCCAAAATGCGATAAAAGAGATAGAATCACTCGATATCATCAAAAAAAGTGTTGCAATGGTTAGAATCGTGAGATAACTATGAAGCAGATTGACTCTTTATGCAACTATTGTGGTGTAGGATGTGAAATCACTGCTCATGTAAAAAACAATGAAATTCAATCAATAAGCAGCAAAAAAGAGTCCACGGTAAGCGAAGGTCAGCTCTGTATCAAAGGAAAATATGGATTTGATTTTGTCAGCTCAAACGAGAGATTGCCCAAAGTCAAAGTTCGTAAATCTTTTATCGACAAACATGAGTTTTATCTACCCAAAAAGTTAAAATCAAAACTATACTCATATGAGATAAAAGATGGATTTATATATCCAAATTTAGATGAAGCTTATGAGTTGGCCGCTTGGAAAATCAAAGATATCCAATCCAAATACGGAAATTTTTCATTTGCTTCAATTGGTGGAGCAAGAGGAAATTGTGAAAGCTCATATATTTTTCAGAAATTCACAAGAAAGGTGATAAACTCTCCACATATCGATAATTGTGCCAGAGTCTGCCATGCACCTACACTTAAAGGGATGAGATCAGTCATAGGAGAGGGAGCGGCTACAAATCCTTTCAGTGATATTTATGAGAGTGAATTTATAATCGTATTTGGATCAAACACCACTGAAGCACACCCAATTGTTGCAAACAAAATCATCTCTCATCTTAAAAATTCCGATGCAAAACTGGCTCTTTTTGATGTTCGTGAAATAGTTCTATCAAAAAAAGCCCACTACAATGCCATCATTCCATATGAATCAAATCTTTTGGTAGCCAATATGCTTGCATATACCATCATTCAAGAAAAGCTCTATGATGAGGAGTTTATCGGGGCTTCAACTGTAGGTTTTGACCAATATAAACAAGATATATTAAGCGATGAATTTGCAAATCCGGATCTGTTTTTACAAATCAAAGGGTATGAGTATCTCAGTGGTACCATAAAAGAGATTGCAAGAGAGTATGCTACAAAAAAGAGTCTTATTTTTTGGGGACTTGGTGTGACTGAGCATCTTGACGGTTCATACACAACCGCATCTTTTTGTAATTTGGCACTTTTGAGCGGAAATGTAGGCAAAAAGGGAGCCGGTTTGATGCCTCTTAGAGGACAAAACAATGTTCAGGGAACTTGTGATATGGGTTGTTTGCCCTACTATGATCCAGACTATCAAAAACCTTTAATTGAGGGAAAAAAGACTCCTGATATCATCAATGCCATCTTAGATGGAGAGATAAAGGCTGTTTTTAATATGGGCGAAGATATAGCTCACATACATACAAATCAAAACAAAATCCAAAAAGCATTAAAAAATCTGGAGCTACTTATCGTAAATGAACTCTTTGACAATGAGATAACAAAATATGCTGATATCATTTTTGGTGTCAAAAGCGGTTACGAAAAGAGTGGAGTCTATATCAATGCCGAAAGGAGACTTCATCTTTCACAGCCTCTTATTGAAAATGATTTACCGGATGACTGGGAAGTAATACAAGGAATCTCAAAAGCTCTTGGAAGCAACAAAATTGAGTATAACAGTTCAAAAGAGATTTGGCAAGAGGTGCAAAAAAAAGCACCAAATCGCTTTAGTGGTGCTGATTATGAAAAACTAAAATCAAAAAGAATTGAGGGACTTCAATGGCCCATTTTTGAAAATGAGACACCAAGGCTTCACGAAAATGGATTTAGAACAAAAGATGGACTGGGGCATTTTAGATATAAAAAGTGGTTTAAAAGAGGAATGGTAAAAGAGATTTTAAATGACAAACACAGGCAATTTTATCTAAGCACCGGCAGAGTTTTAGAGCACTACAATAATGCCGCTCAAACCAAAAGAAGTCCAAAACTACTAAAAAGACACGATGAAGATACTCTTCTTGTGAGTGAAGATGACAGAGAATTTTTTCAAGATAAAAAAGAGGTTGTCTTAAGATCACACTATGGTACCAGTAAAAAAATCAAATTTAAAATCACAAAAAAGATCAAAAAAGGAACACTATTCATCTCATTTCACCATGCTAAAAGTCATATCAACTATCTCTTTGGAGATGAAGCAGATGAACTTACCAAAACAGCAAGATTCAAGTCACTAAAGGTCTGGGTTGAGTAGAGCAAAAGGGAAAATCGGCGAAGATCAAGCTCTGCTTTTTCTGCAAGATAGAGATTTTAAAGTCATAGATAGAAATTTTTACTCAAGATTTGGAGAAATTGATCTTATTGCCATAAAAGATGAAACTTTGCATTTTATAGAAGTCAAAAGCGGAAAATGGGATCCAGTCCATCAAATTACACCTGCCAAACTAAAAAAAATCATAAAAACCGCACAGATATACCTATCAAAAAACAGACTCGATATGGAGTATTGTTTCGATGCGGTAATTGTAGAAGATAATGAAATAAATCTGATTGAAAATATAACCTTCTAAATAATATTTACTTAATTTTATCCGTTTCTCCAAATAGATTCAAGTATATTTGTTGTATGCCGATATTCATTTTGAATAAATAATTTAGACATTAGGATACAAAGTATGATAAATTCTCTATATATGCGAATGCGAGTTACTCACTATTTAGGTATATTTTTACTGATAACAAATGGTATATTTTTTACTGACAACATAATTGGTTCAATCATTCAATATGTCGTTGCAGGAGTAATTTTTTTACATGAATTGGATGAAAAGATAAATGGTGTTAATGCTACTAAAAAAATAAAAGACTATTTAACCAATTTGAAAGTATCAGATACCTTAGATATTAATCTAAAATACTCTTCAGAATATAACCTTGAAGCCGTTAAAAATGCCTCAAAAAGTGAATCGTATAAGCGAGTAGTCGAACCATTTTTCTATGGATTTTCTGAAGATATGCGACAGATTAATTTTGAACTCCAAAAAATTGATGAAGACGCTATTAAAAAAGCTAAACAACAGTGTAAAAAATAAAAACCCAGAAATTTCATATTTATTATAAAATTTCTGTTTTTTTTAACTATAATAGCTATCTGAATATCGTTCCTGCATCCCCGCTATATCTAATTCTTTATTTTCTACACATTTAGATAATGGATGTGTTCGAATAGAAAGATTTTTATACATTTTTTCATTATTTCTTGGAACATATGGAACTCCTTGTGGTCCCATCATAGATACTTTTCCTGATTTACTTTTTCCTGATCCTCCATTTATCTGCAAAGACGAATGAGTTTTAGCAACCTCTTCTTGTAATTGTTCAATTACATTACGATATTCTTCATCTGAAATACTATATCTTTCTTCATAATTTTTCCCTCTTCCCAATGGAAGAAATTGATCAAAACTGAGTCTATCTATATAGTCTTGATATGGTTCCAAAAGTTTTA
>QNZU01000006.1 GCA_003978405.1 Sulfurospirillum sp. | reverse complement strand
TAAACAATTTAATAGGGGTGTATAAAATCAATGGCAACAGAAGTTGATTATTATGAAGTGTTGGAGTTATCAAGAGGTTGTGACGGAAGTCAAATCAAAAAGGCATATAGAAGATTGGCTCTAAAATACCATCCCGATAGAAATAAGGGTGATAAAGAGGCGGAAGAGAAATTTAAACTCATCAATGAGGCTTATCAAGTCTTAAGTGATGAAAATAAAAGATCTATTTATGATCGATATGGCAAAGCAGGACTTGAAGGACATGGCGGCTTTGGCGGCGCTGGAATGAGTATGGATGATCTTGGAGCAATATTTGAGTCTGTTTTTGGAAGTGCTTTTGGGGGTGGATTTAACTCTAGAGGTTCAAATGAAGATAGATATCCCTTGGATATTGAGAGTGAAGTTAGTCTGAAGTTTAGTGAAGCGGTTTTTGGAGTAAAAAAGGATATTACCTACAGTTACAAAAAAGTGTGTGAAGTGTGTGATGGAACCGGAGACAAAGACAAAAATCCAAGAGTCTGCAGTGAGTGTGGCGGTAAAGGAGAGGTCTATTACAGACAGGGATTTATGACTTTTGCACAGACTTGCCAAAGATGTGGCGGTGAGGGAGTAGAGGTCGCAAATCCTTGTAATGAGTGTAGGGGTGAAGGATATATCGAAGTTACAGAAAAGACAACTGTTGATATCCCAGCCGGTATCGATCATGGTAACAGAATGAGAGTAAGTGGCAAAGGAAATATCAGCAAAAGTGGAAGAAGGGGTGATCTGTATCTTTTGGTACTAACCGAAGATGATGAACACTTTATCCGTGATGGCGACAATATCTATATAGAGCTTCCTCTCTTTTTTACACAGGCAATTTTGGGAGCAGAGGTTGAGGTACCGACTCTAAAGGGGAGTAAAAGTGTAAATATCCCTCAAGGAGTAAAAGATAAGGAGCAGTTTATCTTAAAAGGTGAGGGTATTGCAAATGTCCACAGTGGAAGAAAAGGTGATTTGATCGTTCAAGTAAGAATTGTATATCCTACAAAATTAAACAGTGAGCAAAAAGAGGCTCTAATTAAATTAGCCGAATCTTTTGGAGTGGAGTCAAAACCTCATGAGAGTAAGTTTGAGGGTGTATTAAATAGGGTTAAAAATTGGTTTAAAGGATAAAAAATGGAGTGTGAATTTCCGACAATTAATAGTGATCCTTCAAAATTTGAAGAGATATTTGAGAGTGTTAAAACTATTGCAATCCCAGGACTCTCTCCCAAAGAGGAGAAAGATAGTCACAAAGTAGCAAAGTATTTACAGTCGCAAGGTTATAAAATAGTACCAATCTATCCAAAAGGTGATGAAATTTTGGGAGAGAAGGTCTATAGAAGTTTGAGTGAGATACCTTTTAGTGTGGATATGGTAGATATGTTTAGAAAGGCTGAAGTAGCAGACTTTATTGTGGATGAGATTGAACAAAGAGGTGATGTGAAAGTTTTATGGCTTCAAAAAGGGATAGTAAATAACAAAGCGGCAAAAAGGGCTGAAGATTTGGGACTGATTGTAGTTCAAAACAGATGCACGATGGTTGAGCACAGAGCATTATGATAGAGCTTGAAAAGATAAAAGAGGCACAAAAAAGATTAGAGGGTGTAGTTGTCAAAACCCCTTTTGCTTATGCTCCGATTTTAAGTGAGAGAGTGGGTGCGAAAGTCTTTTTGAAAAAGGAGAACCTGCAACTAACTGGAGCTTTTAAACTAAGAGGTGCATACAATAAAATAGCGACTTTGAGCGATGAAGATAAGATAAAGGGTGTGATTGCAGCAAGTGCCGGAAATCATGCTCAAGGAGTCGCTTACAGTGCAAATGTTTTTAAGATCAAAGCTACAATTATTATGCCTGAAGCTACTCCTCTTTTAAAGGTAGAAAATACTAAAAAGCTTGGTGCCAATGTTGAACTTTATGGCGAAAATTATGATGAAGCCTATGAATATGCCCAAAAAATGGCAAAAGAGCAGAATCTTACCTTCATACACCCCTTTGCTGATGAAGCTGTGATGGCAGGTCAAGGAAGCATAGCGCTTGAGATTTTGGAACAGGCTGAAGATGGTATTGATTATCTTGTTGTATCTATCGGAGGAGGGGGATTGATTGCCGGTGTGGCCTCTGCAATCAAAGCGATAAATCCAAAGATAAAGATCATAGGTGTTGTAGCAAGCGGAGCTCCCGCCATGCTTGAATCATACAGAGCAAAAAGAGCGATTGATTCAACTACAGTTAAAACCATTGCCGATGGAATTGCCGTTAGAGATGTAAATGAGAAAAACCTTGAGTTGGTTATGGAGCTTGTTGATGAAGTGGTTGAAGTTGATGATGAAGAGATAGCTTCGGCAGTTTTGTTTTTGCTTGAGAGACAAAAGCTTGTGGTAGAGGGGGCAGGTGCGAGTGGTGTTGCGGCAATTATGCATAAAAAGTTTGATTTTGAAAAAGATGCCAAGATAGCTACCATTTTAAGTGGCGGAAATATAGATGTGAGTATGCTCTCACTCATCATTGAAAAGGGATTGATTAAAGCCTATAGAAAGATGAAGTTTATCATAACACTGATTGACAAACCAGGAGCCTTGATGAGACTTACTGATATTCTAAAAGAGCTTGGTGCAAATATTGTCCAAATTGATTATGATAGAACTTCAACAAACCTCTCCTATGGAGATGCCTATGTGACACTTGCTCTTGAAACCAAAGGCAAAGAGCATCAAGAGTTGATAAGAGAAGCTCTAAACAAAAGAGGATACAGCTACAAAGAGGAGATGAGAGTTTAATCTTGGGTTACTTTGCTTGAGAGGTTGCTAAAGAATCCGTTTGAAATTTTGGAGCATCTAAGAGATATATCATCTATCTCATCTTCACTTAATGGCCAGGTATTTAGTATATAAGTCTGCTCTTTTTTGTGGATGATATGGTAACTCTCCAACAGTTTGGTACTAAACTTCTCTACAACTGTCTCATAATGCTCTAATGAGTGTTTATAATCAAATATATAGAGCAGTTTTGCTATCTGTTTGACATCACCTTTGCCGTTGTTTCGTATCAAAAAAAGAATTGTTGCGGGAACAAATGTATCGTTTTTTCTAACTTTTGTCTCAATAAAATTTTTTAAATGTTGATAGTGCATAAATCAAACTCCTTTGTGAGTAGTTTACCTCCAAAAGAGTTTGAAAAGTTATATTATCATGAAAAAAAGAGATTTTTTTTACTTAGTGTAAAAAATTGTAACACTACTCCAAAGGAACATCTGGATCTATAAAACTTGGATCATTTTGTAGGGTATCAACACTTCTTCCGATCCTCTTCCATCTGATTTTATAGTTTTTATCCCATGAGAAATAGACAAACCAAGGTGTGCCTTCTATATCTTTATATGGAACACTTCCCCAAAATCTACTATCATTTGAGTGGTCTCTATTATCACCCATCATAAAATATTCACCATCTGGAACTCTTGTAACAGGAAAGTTTACCAACAGATCATTTGTGATATTAGGATCATTTTGTATCCCTTTGTATCTGCTTCTGTATGGATCTTTTACCCACAGCTTTCCATCAATTGTCTTAATCAACTCTTTTGGATAGTGTGATTTGATATACTCATCACCCTCATGAGGTCTAATATATAGGTGTTTGTCTATGACTGTAACAAAGTCCCCTCCAAGAGCTATACATCTTTTTACAAAGTGGGTTTTTGGTTTTGGAGGGTATCTAAAGACAACAATATCTCCTCTTTTTGGCCCTTCACCTTTTATCAAGTGTCCGTTACCATTAAAATCTGGAAGTACCGGAATCTCCAAAAAAGGGATATGAGGTGTAGGAATACCATAAGCAAACTTTTTTACAAACAGATGATCTCCAATTAGAAGAGTTCTTTTCATCGAACCGCTTGGTATGACAAATGCTTGAGCCACAAAAAAGATGATAAAAAATACAATAATAAAAGTACCTGTCCAACTGCTGGAGAATTTATGAAGTTTTTTTAGCATCTATTTACCCCTCTTTTTGGCAGCTTTGATTGTATTGTTGATAAGCATGGCTATTGTCATAGGTCCTACTCCCCCTGGTACGGGAGTGATATAGGAGCATTTTTTGGATACATTTTCAAAATCAACATCTCCTACTGTCTTGCCTTCACTGTTTTTGTTGATACCGATATCTATGATAATTGCTCCATCTTTTACCATATCTTCAGTGATTAGGTTGATTTTGCCCACACCCACAAAGATAATATCGGCTCTTTTTGTATGAGAGGAAAGATCTTTTGTGTGTATATGACAGATATCAACAGTGGCAAACTCATTTAAAATCAGATTCATCATCGGTTTTCCGACAATATTACTCGCCCCCACAACACAAGCATCAAGACCTTTTAACTCAATATCATACTCTTTTAAGAGCCTCATCACTCCAAGAGGAGTGCATGGTGCAAAACAATCCATACCCAAAGATAGTCTGCCCACATTGCACGGATGAAAACCATCTACATCTTTATTTGGATCAATTGAACCGATCACTCTCTCTTCATCAATATGAGGAGGGAGAGGAAGTTGAACCAATATACCATCAATGTTTGGATTTTTGTTCATCATCTGTATCGTTTCTATAATCTTCTCCTCTGATATGTCATCAGGCATTTTATGAACTATTGAGTAGATCCCGACATCTTCACATGTCTTTTGTTTCATATTGACATAAATGTGACTTGCCGGATCATCACCTACAAGAATTACTGCAAGTCCTGGTGTTATACCAGCTGATTTTAACTGCGTTACCTCTTTTTGTGCTTCATCTTTTAATTTTGTTGAGACTCTTTTACCATCAAGTATCTGCATCAAGTTCCTTTTAGAAATATTGGATATTATACATCTAACTTTCTAAAAAAGGTTAATCTTGAGACGGGCTTTTGTTCTAATATATTTGAGTTCTACACTGCTTCAATGCGGATTTATTACAAAAGATGAGTACTCAAAGATGCTTTATCAAAATCCAAGAGGTATTGGATGCAACAAGTGCCACGGTGACAACGGTGAAGGTATGGTGATGAGTATCTATATCAAAGATGGCAAAGAGAAAGAGATAAAAGCTCCAAGGATAAATAATATCTCTATACATAAATTTTTAATGGCTTTTAAAAAGAAGAGCAATCTTATGCCTACTTATTTTTTAACACAAAAAGAGAAGGCTCACATATACTACTACATAACAAGCAAAAACAGTGATAATCAAAAAAGGGTAAGTAATGAAGACTAACAACAGTATCAAAGCATTCCAAGAGGCAAAAGAGGTGATCCCAGGGGGTGTTGATTCACCTGTTCGAGCTTTTAAAAGTGTGGGTGGAACGCCTCTTTTTATAGACAAGGGTGAGGGAGCATATCTAATAGATATAGATGGAAACAGATATATCGATTTTGTGCAGAGTTGGGGACCTCTTATCTTTGGGCATTGTGACCCTGATATAGAAGAGGCGGTAATTGCTGCTGCCAAAAAAGGGTTAAGCTTTGGTGCTCCCACACTTGTAGAGAGTGAGTTGGCAAAAAAGGTGACAGACCTCTTCCCAAATATAGATAAAATCCGCTTTGTAAGCAGTGGAACTGAGGCGGTAATGAGTGCAATCAGATTGGCTAGAGGTTACACAAACAAAGATGATATTATCAAATTTGTAGGGTGTTATCATGGACATAGCGATTCTTTGCTTGTGGAAGCGGGAAGCGGTATGGCGACATTTGGTACCCCCTCATCCCCAGGAGTCCCTTTTGATCTGACAAAACATACTCTCTTGGCAAAGTATAATGATATTGATTCACTCAAGAAGTGTTTTGAAAACTCAGACAATATTGCCTGTGTTATTATAGAGCCAATTGCAGGAAATATGGGATTGGTACCAGCTGATGAAAAGTTTTTACAAGAGTTGAAAACTTTGTGTGAGGCAAACAAAACTCTGCTTATCTTTGATGAGGTGATGAGTGGATTTAGAGCCGGATTAAGAGGTGCGAGTGGAATATACGGAATTGAAGCTGATATTATCACTTTTGGAAAAGTGATAGGTGGGGGAATGCCTGTTGGTGCATTTGGTGCAAGAGCTGAGATTATGGATATGCTCTCACCAGATGGACCAATCTATCAAGCAGGAACACTAAGCGGTAATCCAATAGCCATGAGTGCCGGTCTTGCTTCAATCAATAAACTCTTAGAGGGTGGAGAGGAGCTTTATAGTAGATTTGAAAGTTTAGCAAATAGATTGAGTGATGGGTTAAAAGAGGGTGCAAAAAAGAACAATATCTCTTTACAAACGGATGTAAGAGGTAGTATGTTTGGATTCTTTTTTAATGATCAATTAGTGAAAAATTTTGATGATGCACTAAAATCGGATACCAAAATGTTTGCTAAATTTCATCAATTGATGCTTCAAAGAGGAGTATATTTTGCCTGTAGTCAGTTTGAGACAGGCTTTATTAGTACCACAATGAATGAGAGTATGATTGATGAGGTGATAACAAAAGCTGATGAGGTTTTTGGACTCTTAAATGGATGAGGAAAAGAAAAACAGTAAACCAAAATATGCCAATATTGTAGAGGGTGCGGAACAACTTTCACTAGGTGTATCAATGGTTGCATCTATCTTGATTGGAATTGCAATTGGTATAGGTTTGCAAAAGCTAAGTGGTGTATCATGGCTATTTTGGATAGGAGTATTTATAGGTTTAGCTTCAGCGCTACTAAATATCTACAGAGCCTATAAAAAGCAAAAAGCTGAACTAGACAAATTAAAAGATGATCCAAGATACAAAAATTACTCCAATATTGACGATGAGTATGATGATGAGTATTAAAAAGATTTTGATTTTTATCGTTGTGCTTGATCTGCTTTTGGTAATATATGGATTTTTTAAACCCTCAAATTGGCTTCTTAATTCCCAATTGGCATTTATCTGCTCACTTTTTGTGACACTTGCATCATTTCTTTCATATAAGAGGATGATTCAAAATAGATTAGAGGTTGGTGATGTTGATAGCAGAGATTTAATTGATGAGATGGATGATCGGTTTGATCTTTATGATGAGAAAGAGGAGATTGAACATAAAGATTTAAAAGCGATCATAAAAGAAGAGAGAAGTAAATTTACTCCCAAAAAGAGTGTAGAAAATCTAACTAAAAGTATCAGAGGGCTTTTAAATCCTCTAAGATTGCTCTCATACTTGAGTCTATTTGTCTCTTTTATGTATCTGATAAATTCACACAGCTTTGATGTTGGAGCATATCTGATTGGTTTGGCAGTAGTGCCGATTGGCACACTTCTTGGGAGTATCTACTCCTCTATGTAGTTTTTGAGTTTTCTTCCAACTTTTGGGTGTTTTAGCTTTTTGATTGCTGAGTTTTCTATCTGTCGGACTCTCTCTCTTGTGACATTTAGTTCATTTCCTATCTCTTCAAGTGTTCTGTCACTCTCATCATCAAGCAGACCAAATCTCATCCTCACAACAGCCTGTTCTCTCTCATTTAGCTGATCTAAGACACTGGAGATCTGACCTTTTAGATCATTTTTTAGCATATACTCAATAGGAGCGACAGATTTTTTATCCTCTACAAAGTCACCAAACTTACCGTCATCTTCATTTCCGATAGGTGCCTCAAGACTGATAGGCTCTTTTGTTATCTTGATAACATTTTTTACTTTATCAACACTAAGACCTACCTCTTGGGCGATCTGCTCAATATCTGGCTCTTTACCAAACTCTTGTAAATGTCGTCTTGTAATTTTATTGATTCTGTTAATAGTTTCAATCATATGGATAGGAATCCTGATAGTCTTGGCTTGATCAGCAATTGCACGACTGATTGCCTGACGAATCCACCATGTGGCATAAGTTGAAAATTTGTAACCTTTTTTGTATTCAAACTTATCAACAGCTTTCATCAAGCCGATATTGCCCTCTTGAATAAGATCCAAAAACGGTAATCCTCTGTTGGTGTATCTTTTGGCGATAGATACAACAAGTCTAAGGTTTGATTTTGCCATACGACTCTTCGCACGATCAGCGATATCTTTACCCCGTTTTATCTGCTCTAAAATCTCTTTTAGATATTCAGGATCAAGGTTAAAGCTGTCTTTACTTGCCTCTTTTGTCTGGATTAACTTTTTGATCTCCATGTATGTTGAGACCATCGTAGCTTCTGGTACCGAAGCTAATATATCCTCTTTTGTCATGTTGGTGATATTGTCAAGGATCTTTTTGTGGTTTTCTCGAAGCTGATCATTAAAAAGAGGGAGTTTATACTCCAGTTTTTTCAGTTCTCTGTCAAATCCACTGTCACTCTTTAGTGCAGTCTCCATAGAACGAACCAACTCATTTAAGAGTTTGCTTGTAGGACCAAGCTCTATAAGCTTCTCTTTGAGAAGTTTCTTTTTAAATGCCAGTTGTAAGATTTTATGAATATCTTCATCTGTATCATCATTTTTTATGATAGTTGAGTCTTTTGCCTTGATCCACTCTTTTTTGGCTTTTTCTAGAGCTTTAAAACTCTCTTTTACCTTTTTCTCTCTTGAGTTGTCTTGCTTGGTAGTTTGTGCTTCATCCTCAGCCTCATCTTCATTTTCATCCTCTTTTTCATCATCAAAACTCTTAAACAGCTCTTTTACTCTTCTCTCTCTGTTTATTAGTGCTTCTTTGTAATCAAGGATAAAGTCGATTAGATATGGTACCGAACAAAAAGCATCGATTATGATATCTTCTCCAAGTTCAATCTGTTTGGATATCTCTATCTCCTCCTCTTTGGTTAAAAGAGGAATCTGTCCCATCTCTCTTAGATACATTCTAACTGGAGAGTCACTTCTTGACCATTCTAGTAGGTCTTTCTCTTTTGAGAGGTTAAATTCATCCTCCAAAGAGTGGTCATGCAGTTTTTTGATCTCATCCAATCTTGCTTGAGCTTCTTGTTGGTTTCTCAGTTTCGCAATTTCTGCGGAGGTGATCATTTTAACATTGTGTTTTTTTAATAAAGAGTGTATCTTTTTGGCATTTGCCAATGTTGGTGCTTTATCAAAAAGAGCTATAAGCTCTTCTTGTGTAACATGTCCGTTTGATCTCTCTTCGATGAGTTTTTCGATAGCTTTGTTGAGCTCTTTTGCAGTCATTTTTTCCCCTAAGACAATCATGAAGGTGACAGTGTAGTCAATCACTCTTCAAAAAAGAAGTTTATCCAGATATCAAGAAATTTATCTGATATTGTAACAAAAATCTCTTATACATATATCGGCAATCATTTTAAATATTTATATTTTATTATTGATTAAGATTTAGGAACAGATATTGCTATTCATACTATAAAAAACCTATAAATATTGAGGGGAAATCTATGCAAAACGGATACTATCAGGTAACAGGAGCAATGGTAACACAGTTCCACAAGCTTGATGTTACAAGTAACAATCTTGCAAATGTCAATACCCAAGGTTTTAAAAGAGATGATATAGTTATTGGTGATTTTGAGAGATTGTATAAAAACAAAAGAGATATTTTAGAATTAAAAAACCATACAAAAGAGGCTGCCAAATTTTTTAACAGAACTATCAACAGAGTGCCAAAAGTTGTAGAAAACAGTATAGATTTTTCAATGGGTTCTATTAGAAAAACAGGAAACAAATTGGATTTTGCACTCTCAAAAAGAGATACCTTTTATGCAGTAATGACTCCTAATGGAGTTCGTTTGACTCAACAAAGCTCATTCAAACTTGATAACAACGGCAAAATTGTTACTGCTGATGGATTTGCCCTTTTGCCAAAAGATTTCCTCTCAACAAATAAAAAAGATATCACAATCAAGCAAAAGGGTGATTTGAATATCAGTGATGATGGAACTATTTATATCGGGAAAAACAGAGTTGATACAATATTTGTAGGAGCAGTAAAAAACCTCAAAGCTTTGAAAAAAGAGGGTGATAAATTCTACACTATGCCAGATCTTCAAAATGCTCTTAATCAAGTAGATGGCGGGGGATTAATGAAGCAGGGGTATATACAGATGAGTAATATTAATGCTGTAAAAGAGATGACTTCACTTATTGAGACAAACAGGCTTGTGGAGATGTACCAAAAGGTGATGACTTCACATATGGATGAGTTAAATCGTGATGCGATTACAAAATTAGCAACAACCAGAGCATAAATTAAGGGAGAAAAAAGATGATTAGATCACTATACACTGCGGCAACGGGGATGATAGCACAACAGACTCAAATAGATGTAACTTCACACAACATTGCCAATGTAAATACTATTGGATACAAAAAAAACAGAGCTGAATTTGCAGATCTTTTTTATCAAGTAAGTGAATATGCAGGGACTAGTACCAGTGATACAAGTGTATCCCCAACAGGTATCGAAGTTGGCCTTGGTGCAAGACCGACCGCCGTTACAAAACAGTTTTCACAAGGTAACTTCAAAGAGACCGGAAACAAACTAGATATGGCAATTACAGGAGACGGTTTTTTCCAAATCGAACTTCCTGATGGACAGATTGCCTATACAAGAAATGGGGCTTTCAAGCTTGATGGAGATGGTGTGATTGTAAACAGTGATGGATATAAGTTGATTCCCGAAATTACAATTCCTGAAAATGCAACAGCAGTAAACATTGGTACTGATGGTGTCATCTCTGTCAAACAAGCGGGTGATACCAATCCTGTACAAATCGGAAAACTTGAACTTGCTAACTTTATCAATCCTGCAGGATTACACTCTCTTGGAAACAATAACTATATCAACACAAATGCATCAGGAGATCCGATAATATCTACTGCCGGGCTTGATGGATTAGGGCAGATTAGACAAGGATTTGTAGAGATGAGTAATGTCCAATTGGTAGAAGAGATGACGGATCTAATTACCGGACAAAGGGCATATGAAGCAAACTCAAAAGCAATTACAACATCTGATGAGATGCTCCAGACTGTAAATCAACTCAAAAGATAAGTTAAAATAGGCAAAATTTAATCTTTTTATCAGTACCATCTTCCTTATAGGAGATGGTGATGAATATATTTGATTCTTTGGCAAAAGAGTGGGACCAAAACTCAAACCGTGTGAAAAATGCCAAAACTCTTTATGAAAAGCTTGATACTCTACTTGATCTTGAGGGCAAAAAGATTATCGATTATGGAGCAGGATCAGGACTGCTTAGCACTCTCTTGGCTCAAAAGGCAAGTGAGGTTTTAGCACTTGACAGCTCCAAAAA